>QMVM01000118.1 GCA_003661105.1 Methanosarcinales archaeon
GATCAGGATCACTTGCAACAATCCACTTTGAGGTAACGGGCACAGCCGGAGATGCCAGTGCTCTTGCGATATCAGATGGATTGCTTATTGATACTGAGTCGGGCAGAATACCGGCGGTCTGGATTGACAATGAGGTGAGTGTATGAAGCTCACTCGTAATAAGCCAAATAAACGAATAATTAGCAGAACAAAGGAGGTAATAGATGTGAACGTGGTAATCCGATTTGGAATGATCGGAATAATCGTAAGCACGATGCTTCTGGCATCGCTACCATCCGCGAGTGCAACGCTCTATGGAGATGCGAATGAAGACACACGGATTAATATGCAGGACGTGACCAAGGTCGAGCGTATGATCCTTGAATATGATCCTGAAACCACATCAGCCGATACAAATCAGGATGATGACATAAACATGCAGGACGTGACCTATATCGAGCTTATAATCCTTGAACGGAAACCATTCCCTGGCGGAAGCCTAAATGCGGTAATGATCTTCGGACCAAAGGATAACACACTTGATCCGGCGTATAAGTGGACTGGCTGGTATATGAGAAAGGCTGGCATCTATGAGACGCTATTCAAGTATAACGCTGAGATGGAACTTACACCGGAACTTGCCACAGGATACACACAGGTGAGCGATACTGTATGGGATATTCATCTGCGAGAGGGTGTTACATTCCACGATGGCACTCCCTTCAATGCAGACGCTGTGGTGTACTCAATCGGGCGGGTTACGGATGAATCGAATTCGCGAAGCAGCGAGTATGATCACATCGCATCTGTCGTTGCACAGGATGATTACACAGTAAGGATCACAACAACCGATCCGTATGCCCCGACGATAGCAAGTCTAACCGATCCGCTCGTATCCATGGTGAGTCCTGATGCAAGCGATCTCGCCACCGATCCAGTGGGCACAGGTCCCTTTATGTACGACAGTAACGAGTTCGGAGCAAGTCTGTCGGTTGTCAGGAACCCGGATTACTGGGGTGGCGGAGTTAAGCTCGAAGATGCGACCCTGACCTACGTCCGTGACAGTACAACAAGGGCAACGATGCTGGAAAGCGGAGATGTCGATATGGCGCGAGGTCTTCCATATCCACAGGTGAGCACGATAGAGGGTGATCCTGATCTGGATGTTGTCGGTAAGGAGACGATGCGTGTGTACTTCATGTTCGTGAACACTGAAAAAGCACCTCTTGATGACGTCAGGGTGAGACAGGCGATCAACTACGCAATCGATCGTGACGAGGTCGTCGATGTGGCGCTGGAAGGTGTCGGTGGCGTGTCAGCCAAAGGGGTGTTCCCATCGATCTTCCCATGGGCAAACGACGAACTCGCTGGATACCCGCATAACCAGGCAACAGCACTTGCACTTCTCGAGGATGCCGGGATCACCGATATAGATGGCGATGGTACGCTGGAATATGACGGAGCGGACTTCACGCTCAACATCAAGACATACACCAGCCGGGCTGCGATGCAACCCAGTGTAGAGGTCATCCAGTCGCAGTTAGAGGATATCGGAATCGTTGTGACCACTGATTTTACTGGATCGGGCCCTGTAAAGGAGGCTATGACTGCTGGCACCTATGATCTGGCGTTCTATTCGTATGGTGTTGCGCCGAGCGGGGATCCTGACTACTACCTGACCGCACACTTCGACTCAACAGCCGGTTACAAGGAGAACGGATGGACCCGGTACTCGAATGCCACTGTTGACTCGCTTCTGGCATCGGCAAGGGAAGAAATGGACCTGGATAAGAGGAAAGACTACTACGACCAAGCACAGGCAATAATCGTGGAAGAATCTCCTGAGATGTTCATCTTCCATGAAAAGGAGCTTGTGGGCTACGATAACAAGGTGATAGGTTATGAAATCTATCCGAACGAGATAACCTTCCTCACCAAGAATATGTATATCGGGCGATAGTACAGGAGTTCGAATATCAAGCAAGAATGGCATGCGGTTTCGCGTGTCATCTTGTTTAGTTATTTTTTATTCAACATTTGTGAGTACATAAAGGGTTTTACTGATGGATGTGAAACGCGTTATCTGGCGGTACTGGGACAAGAGAAGCCAGACGTATGACGAAAATGGGTATAACTCACAAAAGGAGGTGCGACACTTCTGGAAGGGGTTATTAGAAGATGTAATCAGAACAGATGAAAGCCTTAAGATTTTAGACGTTGGGACCGGGACTGGCTTTCTGGCTCTGCTTTTTGCAGAAATGGGACATAACGTAACAGGGATAGATATCTCAAGAGGTATGCTGGAAAAAGCACGGCATAACGCGGACAAATTAAAATTGACTGTGGATTTTATGCATTGTGATGCGGAAAACTTGCCTTTTGAAGATGAAACCTTTGACATTGTGACAAACAGGCACCTTCTCTGGACGATACCAAGTCCCAAAGTAGCTATCGATGAATGGTGCCGTGCTGTGAAATCAGGTGGTAGAATCATGCTGATCGATGGAAGGTGGTACGATCCTACAATAGATATGCGTTTACGCAGATTTTTTGGAAGAATTGCCACTTTTGTGACTGAAAAACGAAGTCCACGTCTGTTTATGAGTTATTATGCCAAAATTAAAGATCAATTACCATTTTTTGATGGGAGTGGGTCAAACTATATCGTTGATCTGTTTACTGAAGCTGGACTAAAGAATATATCATTAGACAATCTTGAAAAACTTAAGGAATTTGAAAATAAAAGTAGATCTCTGGCGTATCGAATTGCAAACAAACCATCTCTCTTTTTAGCACTTGGTGAAAAATAGCCCACAACCCAACAGACTTAAATGCGATAGGACGCGTGACGACATGATCGATTATATATTAAAACGAATGCTTCAGCTGATTCCTGCACTACTCCTCGTTTCTGTGATGAGTTTCTCGATAATATATTTTGCACCGGGAGACCCCGCAGAGACTCTGTGTACTGGACCTGATGGCAATGCGAACCCGAAATCAGTAGAGGAGTTCAGGATCAAGATGGGGCTTGACAAACCGCTTTACACCCAGTATCTGATATGGCTGAACAATGTTCTGCACGGCGACTTTGGATACTCGTATCAGAGCGGAATTCCGGTCTTCGACCACATAAAAAGGGCGTTTGGAGCTACATTCAAGCTTTCGGTTGTAAGCCTGATCATTTCACTCACAATCTCGATCCCTCTCGGGATTATCTCTGCAATCAAACAAAACTCCCCTGTAGACCTCGCCTGCATGGTCGGCGCGTCGCTCGGAGTCTCCATGCCAAATTTCTGGCTGGGACTACTTCTAATGCTGCTCTTCGGGGTGTATCTGGGCTGGCTTCCTGTAGCCGGTTACGGAGATGGCGGCGATCTTGAGCACATCATACTGCCAGCGATAACGCTCGGAACCGGTTCTGCTGCGATTACTGCACGACTGGTGAGGTCAAGTATGCTTGAAGCACTCGGGCAGGACTACATACAGACCGCTCGTGCAAAAGGCGTCTCTGAACGGATCGTCATCGGTAAACACGCCCTCAAGAACGCCCTGATCCCGGTCGTTACCATGGTCGGACTTAACTTCGGATACCTCCTCAATGGTTCGGTTGTGGTCGAAACGATCTTCGGATGGCCTGGCATTGGCAGGCTGACTGTCGATTCGATAAACATGAGGGACTATATGATGGTTCAGGGCTGCATCGTGTTTGTAGCAGTTCTCTTTGTGGTGATCAACTTGCTCGTTGACATCTCATACAGGTACATCGATCCGAGGATACGCTATGAAGCAGCATGATATGTGCAACAGTCGAGTTATAGGCGCTGTAGCGATAGTAAAAGAGAGTAGATCCGCTATACTGGGTCTTGCTATCGTCGTCTTGCTCGTTATTCTGGCGATCTTCGCGCCCTGGCTATCGCCAAATGATCCCACCGAGGTGTGTCTGGGGGATCGGCTGATATCGCCGTTCACAGAATCCAAATACCCGCTTGGAACGGATCATCTGGGAAGATGCGTTCTATCAAGGCTGCTATACGGCGCAAGAGTCTCGCTTGCAGTCGGGATCGCCATAGTTGGCATATCAACAGTGATCGGGGTTGCTCTTGGGGTGGTTTCAGGGTACTATGGGGGAATCTTCGATTCCGCGATCATGCGTTTAGTTGATGCCACCCTTTCCCTACCGAGCATATTTCTGGCGGTGGTGATCGCTGGCATGCTCGGGCGAGGGCTTGCGAGTATCATGATCGCACTCGTGGCGATAGAATGGACAAGCTATGCCAGGGTTGCGCGTGGTTCGGTACTGTCGCTCATGGAAAAGGAGTTTGTAGAGTCTGCAAGATCTCTTGGCGCACGTGACAGCTATATCATGGCTCGTCATATTCTTCCAAACATCATCGCCCCGGTAATCGTGGTGGCAACGATCGGCATGGCTTATGTGATACTTGCAGCAGCGGCATTGAGTTTTCTCGGTTTTGGTGCGCAGCCACCGACGCCTGAGTGGGGCGCGATGTTAAACGCAGGGCGCGTGTACATGCGGACAGAGCCGTATCTCACGATACTTCCGGGATTTGCGATAATGCTTCTGGTCCTCGCGTTCAATCTACTCGGAGATGGGCTCAGGGATATACTTGACCCGAGACGGGTGGTGGTTGAGTGAGTTCACTTGAGATAATCGATCTGAAAACCCATTTTCCGACCCCGGATGGCACCGTAAGAGCTGTGGATGCAATCGCCCTCTCGATAAGGGAGAAAGAGACGTTCGGTGTGATTGGTGAGACTGGTTGTGGAAAGACGGTGCCTGGGCTCTCAATTATGCGCCTTTTGCACACAACCGCAATGGCAGAAGGAGAGATCATCTATGCAGGAAAGAATCTTCTCGGAGTAAGTGAAGCAGAGATGAGGGCGGTCAGAGGGGAAGAGATCGCAATGATCCTGCAGAACCCAACAACCTCCTTAAACCCAGTCTTAAGAGTGGGTGAACAGATCGCAGAAGCGATCCAACTCCATCAGGGACTTAACAAGAGAGGTGCAAAAGAGAAAGCGGTTGAGGTGCTCGATGCGGTCAAAATCCCCTCGCCATCCAGACACGCGAACGAGTATCCGCACGAGTTCAGCAGGGGAATGAAACAGCGTGTGATGCTTGCGATGGGTCTTGCATGTGATCCGGCACTCATCATAGCAGACGAACCTACAAAAGGGCTTGATGTCACGATAAAGGCGCAGATCGTTGAATTGATAAAAAAGGTGACAGAGAAGAAGGTGATGCTTCTCATAACCCACGATCTCGGCGTCGCAAGGATCCTTGCAACGAATCCTGATCTCATCATCGCTGACGAACCCACATCCTCACTGGACGTCTCAGTTCAGGCGCAAATCCTGAACCTGATGAAATATCTGCAAAAGAAGTTCGACCACACATATCTCTTCATCTCCCATGATCTCGACGTCGTCCGGATAATGGCTGACCAAATCGCAGTCATGTATCTTGGACAGCTGGTTGAGATCAGAAAGACCCGCGATAGGTTCAACTATGCAAAGCATCCGCACACACAGGCACTACTCTCTGCTGTAACCAGACTTACACGCGGGGCTGAAGACAGAAAGCGAACACTCATCAGAGGAGATACTCCAAGTCCGATCGATATACCCAAGTGGGTGCAGGTTTCACACACGATGCCCACGAAGAGAAGAGATCTGCATGATCGCAAAGCCGAAACTTGTCGAAATCGAAGGAAAGCATCATGCGGCATGTCATTTTATTTAAATATTGAAAATCGAAATGTTTATGTCACAGCAAACGCGATGATTTGAAAAATTATATTACAAAGATGAGACCAATCATGAAAAATATGTTATTGGTATTTACATTGGTTGCCGTTCTTGTGATGCCCGCGATCAGTGCAGCGGCAGAGGAATCAGAAGCCAACGTTAGTGTCAGGGTCAATGCTCCTGAATTCGTATCTGGAGCGTTTGAGGTAACGATCGATATCGAAGATGTCGCCGATCTCGACTCAGGGCAGTTTGATCTTTCATTTGATCCGGATGTTGTGAGCGTTGTCGATGTTGAGCCCGGTAACATAGGTGGTACAGAGGTGCCGATAGATATGTGGCGTTTAATGGAGGGTGGTAGAGCCCGGGTGCCCTTCAATCTACCCGGTGTTGATGGCGTGGGTGGTTCAGGTCATATAGCAACGATCATCTTCGAGGCGGTGGGATCACAAGGAGATGCCAGTGCCATTAACCTATCAGATGGTCTGCTCGTCGATGTAGAAGCTCTTAAGATACCTACCAACTGGTTCGGCGCAAACGTAACCATCGGCACTGCGCCAGCGGCGTCAGATGAAGCACCCCCTCCAACAAGGTCGCCAACGATCGTTGCAGCATCAGCACCAGAACCGACTGCAACTTCGATA
>QMVM01000119.1 GCA_003661105.1 Methanosarcinales archaeon
CGGCAGACAACCTCGGGATCAATGGTGCAATGCTTGATGACCTCTTAGAGGTATACATCGTTGACATAGAGGGGAAGAAGGTATAATCATTGATAGCAGGGGACCTGCATACGGTCTCACTGCTTCACTATTTTTTCCAGATCTTCCAAAGCGGAATCGAGTGCTTGGAGGTGACCGATCCAACGAGTTCGTCAGAAACGCGTGGGTTTGTGCTAAAATTGTGAATGATGACTTACTCGATTTTTTGTGAAAAAAGACCACCTGTGAACATGTCCGCACGCCGCGTCAAATCCGCCGCGGTAACCGGACATGTTCCAGCATCTACGCCACTTTCTTAATCGCAAGAACAGAACTGTGAACCTTTCTTGCGATCGTTTCCGGCGCGGTTTTGCGCATGAGCCGCTTTAGCACGCTCTCATCCTTTGAACCCATAACGAGCAGATCGAAGCGCTGTTGTCTGGTAAGTCTTGCGAGTTCATCACTTTGCTTGCCAACCAGAACCTGCGAGCTTGCCGCAACTCCCCTATCGCGCGCGATATCTGCAATAGAGTCTGCGAGCGCCTGCCCTCGGTCCAACCGGTTCTCCTTCATCTTGTCAAGCAACGTATCAGATGTCTTAACAGTCTCACCAAGACGTCTGCGCTGTCTTCCGGTCCCTGATGACGCGGCAGCCTCGGGCAGGTAAACAACCCGCTCTGTGACAAGCCCCTCTTCGAGGTCCACAACCTGAACTGCAGTCAGTTCGGCATCGTACCCATCAGCAACCTTTGCAGCGCACTGCGCGATGTTAACCGGGCTGTCTGCTGCGACGAGGATCTTCTTGTAGTCGCCAGTGTCATGGTCAAGGTCTTTTACCATAAGCAGGTTGTACTTCGAGATGTTGAGGAGTCCTGCTGCACGGTCGCTTAACCCCTGTCCTGTTGTTGCGCCGCGCGTACCTGTTATCAACATGTTCGGATTAATGTCCCGCGCAATCTTCATGATGTCTTTTGGCTGGTCAGTGGATGCCTTCTGTCGCACATCAGCGATCTCGACACCGTGGTCCGATGCCATGTCGCTGATTCTTGTAAGTCTGTCCTGAAACAGGTGTCGTGCAGCTTCGGTCTTGCGGCTGGAATCAAACCAGCGTGTGTTTCTAATCTCGGTTGCCACAAGCTCGGCATCCAGATGCTGTGCCATTGATATAGCGTGGCTGGCGGTGGCATCAAGATCAGATGCACCGTCGACCAGTAGTTGGAACTTTCGTGTCATTTCTCTTGCACCTCGTGTTGTTTTTGTTCTGGTTTGTCAAGGGGCACTTTTGCGCGACCGTTCGCATTTCCAGTCTTTCGCGCAATCTTCGCGTCTCTTGCAATCGATACTCTGTAATGCCACTTGCATATACTCGATTGATACTAAAAATTGAGGGAATGTCTTTTAGGTGTCAATGTGTGACAAAAGCCGCACATTGTGGGTGGCCTATTGATACCAGATGCCAGATAGTGTGAATATCGTACAATAGTTGCACACTCCCACCCCACTGGTGGGTTTCGTGACCACGTGTCATTATATAAGCTGCGGTTGTATCATATATCATGGGCGCTATGTTGTCCAAAAGTCTTTTTATAATACACGCCACATCGGGATTAGACAATGGTGCTCAGAAAACATATCGCGCTTGAGGATGAACATCTGAAGAAGATAGAACCCCTCCTCGAAAAGCATAAGGGAAATCTCAGTGCCGCGATACGGGATGCCATCGACTTAACCGATGTCGCTCTGCAGTATTACGGCAGTGTTAAGGACGCCACATTCCTGATCGCAACGCTTCGGGAGATCAGGGAAGATCAGGCGATCGTTCCGAAACCGATCTTCGATTACATGCTTACGCAGACACAAGACCTTGTCATCGAAAAAGAGGTTCTGGATCATGTTTTTGACCCCTCCGAGGTGACAACCGTATCAGAATTCGAGGAAGCGATACGAAATCTCTGCACGGGCCTCTACTGGGACGCATTGATAAGCATGACCGCGGATGACGATCAGAACCCATCAAGTGTCCATACAGAGATCAAGGGGATAGATGATGACAAGCGGAAGTTTCTTGCAGGGATCATCGGGTCATACATGATCTCCTTCTCGCTTGGGATAACAGAGATGCGCTCGCACCTCGATACACTCAAGATCGATTTTGAACAGAGAGCAAGCTCGAATGAAGCATATAACGATCTTTTAAAGAACGTTGGTTGTATGCAGGAGACTGTTAAGGAACTTCATGCAAAACCGGAATTCTGGAGATCATTGATTCGGGAGTACAGCGCGGCAAACTACGAGATCGTTGCGCTGCACCGGAAGTTCTACGAGGATCTTCTGATCGGCAAGGTGCCAAGAGCGATCATGACCTCCGAATGCCTCTGCGAGAAGTTGTCAGAGGATGTATCGCTGCAGGAGGTGCTCCTCGACCTAAAGCGCGTCGCTGAGACCTCGCGCATCGTCAACCGGATGGATATCGACGGCGAGGATATAACGATACATCATGGCTACCGGAGTATGCGCGCGGTGGATCAACTGAAGAACATCTTTTTGTGTATGCTCGAATCGGCAGGACTCAATTATGATTGTCAGATCACCAGTAACGTGATTGCGCTGAAACACCAACCAGAGGTCGAGACAAAGATCAGAGAACTACTCGAGTATGTGGGTGTCAAGGATGTCTTTAATGTGCCGTTACGCAAACTTTCATTGTTTTTGAAGGAGAAAAATATCAACTCTGACCGGCACATGCGGGTCTTTGGAAGAAGGATTGGTAGGCAGGTCGTACATACCTACGAGAAACAGTATGGCGAGGTCTGGACTGCTGACAAGTTTAAGGATGCGCTTGCACGGATCGATAAGATACCGGGGCGCGAGTCGGAGTGGGATGTGAGGGGCAGTACCGCACATTACACTGTGAACAGATGCCCGCTTGCAGATGATGCCGAGGCGTGTCATGTCTGCAGGGGGATCTTTCGGGGTGCGATGCACTGTGCTTTCCACGGCATGGCTGAACTTGAGGTTAGGAAGCTCTTGAGCCACGGTGATAAGTACTGCGAAGTATATGTGCACGGTATCGGGTGAGGTGTCTTAAGATCGTGCGATTTGAGCACACCCATATATACTTATGGTTTCTACCCAAAATCTCAGATGACTGATATGTCCGGCGTGTCCTGATATTTGGGTGAATTCAGCGTCTATTTTGAGAATGAAGTTAAAGCCATGGGGTTCGGAGGAGCGTCGAGTTCACCGCACTCTCCGGATTTGCGAACGTTCGTGAGTGCCCGCAAGCCCATGGCTGCCGGAATATTTATCAACATTCGAACCAGAGCGGAAGCAGAGCGGGCGGGCGTGACCAATCGAAAATGGCGGGCGAGATCCCCCCACTCAG
This sequence comes from Methanosarcinales archaeon, assembly GCA_003661105.1. Classification (GTDB taxonomy): domain Archaea; phylum Halobacteriota; class Methanosarcinia; order Methanosarcinales; family Methanogasteraceae; genus Methanogaster_A. The sequence continues at coordinate 3,404 of QMVM01000119.1, forward strand.
GAATAAACAGGCGGGTCAACTTATGGGATACAGGCACAATACCGGACAGAATGAAACGATTGCAGATGTTGCATCCGGCACGACAGATGCACACACGCTTGTGGCATCTGTCTGCGCCGCAGCAGCATCGGACGTGGACGCTCTGATCGGAAACGGTGGCGTAGGTGTGATGAAAGTTAGTAGAAGCATCCGGAAAGAGTGGGACAGGGCGATCTTAATCGCTTTTGCTACTGTAATGCTTGTGGTTTGCATCTCGCCTGTCCTGACATCAGCAACATACATCCCGCCAGACCCCACAGACCTTGTGAACACTACAGGTCGCTACTGGGTGAACTACACATGGCAGGCAGGGTCGGGATGGTACCTCATAACAGGCGAGGCGGATGGTGGATTTTATGGCTACAACCGGACAGGTTCTTCGTGGCAGAGTGATAGTGGGATAGTAAGTGGTCTTCCTGATATCGGGACTTGTTCAGCGCCGACCGTCTTTCGGAAAGGTGATGAGTGGTATCTCATAGCAGGCGAAGCAGATGGTGGATTTCATGGCTACAACCGGACAGGTTCTTCGTGGCAGAGTGATGGTAGGATAATAAGTGGTCTTCCCGACGTCGGGAATTATTCAGCGCCGACCGTCTTTCGGAAAGGTGATGAGTGGTATCTCATAGCAGGCGAAGCAGATGGCGGATTCCATGGTTATAACTGGACAGGTTCTTCGTGGCAGAGTGATAGCGCGATAATAAGTGACCTTCCCGATGCCGATCTTCCCGATGCGGCAGATCATTTAAAACCAACCGTCTTTCGGAAAGGTGGTGAGTGGTATCTCGTAGCAGGTGCGGGGGATGGTGGATTTTATGGCTACAACCGGACAGGTTCTTCGTGGCAGAGTGATAGTGGGATAGTAAGTGATCTTCCCGACGTCGGGAATTATTCAGCGCCGACCGTCTTTCGGAAAGGTGATGAGTGGTATCTCGTAGCAGGTGCGGCAGATGGTGGATTTCATGGTTATAACTGGGCAGGTTCTTCGTGGCAGAGTGATGGTGTGATAGCAAGTGGCCTTCCTGATGCCATGGATGGATCAACACCAGCGGTCTTTGACATGGGCGGCAACGTCACAGACTCATACAACATCAGTGTAAACGGGACCTGGTACAACGGCACCACAAACACGTTCATAAATGAGACCATCGGTTCAGGCGGATGGTTAAACATTACGATATGGGCATGGAATACATCCGGCACCGGAACGCTCTCGGCAGTTTACATCAGCGATAACGTACAGGCGCCGAAAGACCTCCTCAGTACCTTTGGGCTTGTCGGTTCGGTTCCAACCGGCGGCAGCGGCGGCAGCGGCGGCACATATCCACCAGGATGGCTCGAGACGCCAACGCCTGCCGTGACAGCGACGAAAGCACCAACACCATCGACGACAGCAACCGCGACATCTGCGCCGCCGGGCGAGTACGTGACAGCGACGAAAGCATCGACGAAGGCGAAACCCGCGGCGGCAAAGGCGACAGAGGCGGCGGCGGAAGGTACGGCGACAGGGACTGCGAAGAATGGATTGCCCGGCTTCACCGCGGTGTTCGTGATCACAGGGATGCTTGCAGTCGCTTACGCGATGATGCGGCGGAGTGGGTAGGCGGCGGAACTAAGGATGGAGCGGGTTGTCGGCTCGCCTGCATCCCGTCTGCCGCGGGCAGGTTCGCCCGCATTAAGGGCGATCAATGCAGGGAGCGGTTGTGAAGTGCGGTAGGATACACATCGACCACACTCGATTCTACCAGTTACCCGCACGGTTATTTTAAAGCAGGTTCGAGTGGGATTTCCGTAAAATTTATACTGTTGAATTACGAGTATATACTCATAATGAATTTCATCAACAGAACACAAGAACTATCGTTCCTGCAGAGAAAATACGACTCAGACAAAGCCGAGTTCATAATCCTATATGGTCGCAGAAGAATCGGAAAGACCGAACTTATAAATAAGTTCTCTCTGCGCAGACCAACATTGTATTTTCTTGGCAGAGCCGAGTCAAAAACAGACACACTACGCAGATTCAACCTGATGCTAATGGAACATTTCAAAGACATCTCGCTTGCCCGCTCGCCTCTATCAAGCTGGGATGATTGCTTCGAATATCTTGCAGAGAATGCATCTGACAGGTTTGTTCTTGTGATCGACGAATTTCCCCTCATTGTCGTGAAATTTCCGGAGATGCTGTCCATCATGCAAGATAAATGGGATAATTTATTTACTGGCACTAAAATAATGCTCATACTCTGCGGTTCATCTGTCAGTATGATGGAAAAGTATACGCTGGACTACGACAGCCCCCTATACGGCAGACGTACCGGGCAGTGGATGGTGGACCGACTTGATATCATCCATCTAAAAGAATTCTTTCCATCCTATTCTTTTGAAGACATTCTGACAGTATACTCAGCAATAGATACCATACCAGGATACCTGATGCAGTTTGATATTAATACTCCTGTATGGGAAAATATTGAAGGAAAGATTCTGTCAAAAGGCGAATTCCTATACGAGGAAGTGGAGATACTACTCAGGGAAGAGCTGCGAGATCCTTCAAATTACATGTCGATATTATCTTCCATTGCAGGGGGATTGACCGCTTTTAATGAGATATCCAGCAAGACTTCCTTAGATAAAAGTCTTTTATCGAAATATCTTTACATACTTCAAAGACTTGGAGTAGTCGAGAAGAACCTGCCTGTAACCGAGGGTTTTAAGCGAAAATTGAAAGCGTATGGTGCTAAATATTCTATAAAGGATAATTTTTTCGATTTCTGGTTCAGGTTTGTATATACCAATCTGTCCGAACTGGAGAGGGGTAATTCAACCGCAGTCTTGGAGGTGATACGGAAAGAATTCCCCTCATATCTCGGGAAAAAATTTGAAAGGATCATGATAGATATCTTCCCGCGTCTTGACATCTTTTCAGAAGGGGGGTCGTTTACC
>QMVM01000120.1 GCA_003661105.1 Methanosarcinales archaeon
ACACGTGATCACAGCAGACATTGGCGACTCGCTGGTGAATATCGCAAATGAGATGATTAAATATGATAGGTCAAGTACCGTCATTACAGAAGATGGAAAACCAGTCGGCATCATAACCGAGCGTGACATCTCTAGAAAGATTATACCCGGCGATAGGAAACCAAGCACAGTATCGCTTTCTGAGCTCATGACGACTCCGCTAATCACAATTGATCAGAGTACGCCGGTGAGCGACGCGATTCAGATGATGCTCTCGAATAAGATCAGAAGGCTGCCAGTCTTCCGAAACGATGCCTTAGTCGGCATCATCACGAGCCAGGACATCGTTACCGTATCCGCTGAGATGAGCGATGCCCTGAGGGAACTCATGGAATCTGAGGGCGACTCCATGCTTATATCAGATTTCGAGGGTATATGCGATGCCTGTGGGCAGTATTCATACCACCTGACCGTCGTTGATGGGAGATCGCTATGTGATGACTGCAAAGACGCCAGATGGAGAGAGCCAACCGACGACAGTCATGACTCTGCATACTTAGAGGGCTAACGGATGGATATCGTACAGAATATACTTGAGATCATCGAAAACGATCCTAAAATCGATATTAGCGAGATTGCAGCACTTACTGGCAGGTCGGATGAGGAGATCAGGGATTGTGTATGTCAACTGGAAGGAGACGGCACAATCCGCAAATATAAAACCATCATCGACTGGGACAAGGTAAATAACGGATTTGTTTATGCGATCATCGAGATAAAAGTATCTCTTGAGCGCGAAACCGGATACAATGTGGTTGCAGACCGTATCTCAAAATTCCCGGAGGTCAGATCGGTCAGATTGATGTCAGGGGATCATGATCTCTCGCTTACCATACGCGGCAAATCGATGAAGCGGGTTGCGTTTTTTGTCGCAGAGAAGATTGCGACCCTGCCGCAGGTGCAGAGTACTGCCACACATTTCGTTCTGAAGACATACAAAGAGGATGGTGTGATCCTGCATGAAACAGAGCACACAGAGCGCCTCCCGATTGTTGCATAAAAGGCAGATGCGAGTCTCAGACACGGTGCAGAGTGTGCCGCCGTCGGGCATCCGCAGGTTCTTTGATCTGGCAAACGAACTTGAGGGTGTGATCTCGCTTGGAGTTGGCGAACCTGATTTTGTGACTCCGTGGCACATCAGGGAGTCATGCATCCATGCGCTCGAGCAGGGCTATACATCATACACATCAAACCAGGGACTCCCTGAACTGCGAGAAGAGATTGCGGGAACGTTCATGCGGAATCACTCACTCCACTACGATCCGAACGAGGAGATACTGATCACGACTGGTGTTAGCGAGGGGATAGACCTTGCGATGCGTGCGATCTTGAATCGCGGCGATGAGGTTATTGTCTCTGAGCCGTGCTACGTCTCTTACGTCCCGACCGTAATCTTTGCCGGCGGAGTTCCGGTTACGGTTGCCACAGGCATCGAGAATGATTTCAAGGTTACGGCAGAGCGGATAGAGGATGCGGTAACTGAAAAGACGCGCGCAATCATGATAAATTACCCGAATAACCCGACCGGAGCGACGATGGGGAAAAAGGATCTCGAAGAGATTGCCGATGTCGCAACCAAGTACGATCTGATCGTCATCTCTGACGAGATATACGATAAGCTAACGTACGACGGAAAACATACCTGTTTCTCATCCTTAAACGGAATGATTACGAACACGGTTGTTTTCAATGGGTTTTCAAAGTCTCATGCGATGACCGGACTTCGGGTCGGATACGCTCTCGGAAGTAGTGACATCATCGGAGCGATGACGAAGATACACCAGTACACCATGCTCTGTGCCCCGATCACCTCGCAGATGGCTGCAATCGATGCGCTTCGTAATGGGCGGGTGGAGGTGGAGCGGATGGTGAGGGAGTACGACCGCAGGAGACACCTGATCATTAGCGGCTTTAACAGAATTGGGCTTGACTGCTTCTGGGGGAAGGGGGCATTTTATGCATTCCCTTCGATTGCGGGCCTGGGAATGACCGCGGATGAATTTGCAGAGCGACTGATGCTTGAGAAGCGGGTGGCTGTTGTTCCAGGGGATGTGTTCGGGGACTGTGGTAGTGGATTTTTGCGGTGCTCGTATGCTGCATCGAGGGATGATATAAAGGAAGCACTTCTACGGATCGGGGAGTTTGTTGAGTCCATTACAGGTGATGGGATCGCATGACACTGGACAAACTTGGTAGAGCGCACCATCATCAGCAGTAGGGCTGGATGAGCCCACAATAACATTCGAAGATTAAGAAAGTGCTGAAAGAAGATAGGCTCTTATCATATTTGGCATCGCAGACATGCGTATCGCAGGTAATTGAGATGGTTAAAATGCTCGCCTTGTGGATGTGGCGGGGGCATAAATAGGAATAGCCCCGCGGCACCGGTTTTAGTGACCCCCATAAGGAGAACTATCTCGAAAAATACGAATTAACGTTCTTGTAATCGAACTCATCCTCTGAGAGAGTATTTTTTATGAAATTAAACAGCTTCACCCTAATCTCGCGGTCAAGATTCGGATACCATACCGGGCTTGCCACCACGAGTCCGCGAAACGCGTAGAATAGCGGGATAACCTTCAAAACATCCCAATCTCCTGTTTTTTCCAGATAATTCTCCATGAACCGGTTGTATATCCTTTTATAGTCATGATCCAGCCGTCCGTGTTCCTGAAGCGAGTAGAAGATGTAGTTGGTAGCCATACTCGATATGTCGTCTGCTGCCTCGCCCCATTCACCACGGCTCCGGTCGAGAACAGTAAAGTCAGTTCCTTCCCGAAACATCACGTTCCACGGATGAAAATCTCCATGAACCATGCACAATCGGTCTGTTCCGGATTTTAGCTTCCATCGCCAGTCGACACATGATCTCTCGATCTCGACAAGTTCCTTTTCTGTGATAAAGTCGAGATCGTCAGGATAACTGTCCATCAAGCCCATGATGCACTCACCATGCCCGACAAGATCCCTGATCCGCCGTACGTAGAGTTCCCGGCTATCATGCTTCCGGGCGTGGATGTCAGCCAGATAACCTGATAATGCACTTGCCCGCTCCACGTCCAGTTCGGTTGCACCATCTGAGCGGATCCGCTCAAGATCAAGGAAATATTCGACGCCTTCGACCTCCTCCATCAGCAGGAAATACTCCTCTGCATCGCCTGCCGACTTGAGTCTACCATCGTGCGTGAAATAGCCGCAATCAATCGATCGCACGTGCTCTGGCAGTTTGTCAAATGTTGCGTGCTGCCAGATAAGGATCTGCGCCCGGTCGGAGAAATGATCGTGACCAAAACCGCCCTCAGTCCGCATGGCAGAGAGGACTGCGGTCATGGCTTCACCGTCTGCTGAGAATCTGATTAGGAGTGGCTTGCCATATCCGAACTCTTTGAGTCCTTCCTCGGTCTCGCCGAGTTTTCCTGTGCCTGTTACTACGATATCCTTCTTGTACACCTTTTTCAGGTACTCGGCGATGTCGTCTGATTTCATGATATTTAGCTCCTTTTATGGCCCTGATGTAACATCTTTTGCGGAAGTTATAACTGTTATGACATTTCAAGCCAATAAATAATCCGGTATATGGTGTGGCCGGGGTGTGGTAAAGTCACGACCCCTGATTTCGCTATCGCTCAAATCCGTGGCATCGGTTGGATGCTCACATTTCAATTTTTTAGGATAATTTGATATTCATCGTTTAACTCGGGCGCAGGGTTAACAAGAAACTTTAAAATCGTAACTTCGACTATTTTCCTGTTGAGTGTGAGTGTTTTCACTTCATATCAAAAATTTTTAAGCAAGCAATTCTTAAAAAATACGTGGCTTATTTTTCACTATCTTTAATTTTAATATTCTTATGTTTACGAATATGGTCATTAAGAGTTTGCTCTCTATCTATGCCTCTTTCATCGGCTTCTGAGACCACTACCCTCCTATTTGCCCCCCTCACCCTCTGATTTTCTCTAATCAGAGCTACAATTAACTGCACCCTTTCCCGTTGACTTAGATTTCGATTTGGTGGAGGAATTGGGGCACAACAAAGGATCGTGGTGGAACACTCTCTTGATTTCATCACTCCAGCTCCTTATTACCAGCTTTGCTTCTTCTTCACCGAATTCGGTTTGCCTGTGTTTATAACCCTTCTTGAATACAGGTCACGCTGAACTTAAGCGCTGGTCTCGTGCAACAATCGTCCAGAGACGAGCGCGAGTTAGATGAGGTTCTCGATTATGCAGCAAGGCGCGGCGTTATTACTGTCGCGGCGGCAGGAAATCAAGGAGCCATCGGAAGTTCTGCCATCACCCGCCATCAGTGGGTGATTCCGGTTGCAGCTTGACCTTCAGAGCCGCACAATCAATCAGTCCAACCCGGGAAATTCGATCGGAAGGCGAGGTCTGAGTGCACCCGGTGATAGTATCACCAGCTTCGGTGTTGAGGACGGCAAATTGCTCACGTCAGGAGGAACGAGTGCGGCAGCGCCATTCGTAACAGGAACTATCGCATTGCTGCGGTCAGAGTTCCCGGATGCTACGGCTGCCGAGGTGAAATTTGCGGCAACGCAAGCCTACGCACCAAGACGAACTACGATCGTCCCACCTCTGTTGGATGCTTGGACGTCGTATGAATTTAGGATGAACACTCATTCTCTTTGAGTATTGGCACGAACAGCCGATTGATCAGGAGCTAATCGAGTCTGATAACCCTGCGTTTCCGAATCGTTTAGATGTGGTGGGGTTCAGGTTCATTACAGGCACGCATCGACAAACGCCTCAGCAAACCGCAGATACGAACATGCATGGAGGTGTGCATATCCTGCAAGCGTGTTCTCGACCATGATCCCATCCCAGCCATCTTTTATACCTACCCCGCGCGTAAGCCGGATCGCAAAGGTGGCATCGCCGATATCCGTTATCGACGAATGGTGGAACTCATGTCCCCTGAATGAGTCGCCAACTCCTCCTATCGGCGTATCCGCCGTGAACGCTCCGATATTGTAACTTACGACCTTGCCGCCCATCTCAACCGTGGCAGGGATTGCACCGACCATCTTAAACGCCTCGCCAGACATTCCGTGCATGCCGCTCTTTGTTATAATCTGTTCTGCAAGATACATCAGCCCGCCGCATTCGCCGTATATCGGCATGCCGCCGGCCGACGCCTTCCGGATGTTTTGCCGGATTCGCTTGTTTGCTTCGAGTTCCCTTGCAAAGAGTTCGGGATAGCCGCCGCCTATATAGATGCCGTCCACGTCAGGGAGTGTGCGGTCATGGAGCGGACTGAAATAGACGATGTCTGCGCCATGCAACCTCAGAAGGTCGATGTTATCCGCATAATAGAAATTAAACGCCTCGTCAAGCGCAACACCGATCCTGACCTTCGCGCTGCCACTGGCACCACCTCCTGCGTAGATGGAAGGTTCTCCGACCTCCAGCGGCGTGGCAGTCTCTGCGATACCGGTCAGCTGCTCGAGGTCGATGTTATTAGAAACGATCTCTGTGATCTTAGAGATACGTCCCCCGAATTCAGGGGACTGCCTGCCCTCATTCACAGGAACAAGGCCCAGATGCCGCATCGTAAGCCCCATGGCATCGTCTCTTGGAACCGTGCCGATGACAGGGATGCCGGTGTAGTGCTCGATAGCGGATACCGCCTTTTCAGCGTGTCTTCCGCTGCCGATCTTGTTGAGGATCACGCCTCTGATATCAACCTCCGGATCAAACGCCTTATAGCCCATGACCACCGCGGCTGCGCTTCGTGTGATGCTTCTTGCATCGATTAATAGGATCACGGGACATTTCAGTGCCTTTGCTACCTGAGCCGTGCTTCCAAGATCGCTTAATCCCTCAAATCCTTCGTATAACCCCCGAACTCCCTCGATGATGGCTAAATCAGCAGTCCCTTCGTCCAGTGCGTGGGAGTACGTCTCGAGCACAGCGTCCTCTGTCATCAGGTAGCCGTCAATATTCCTGCACCGGTTTCCACATGCGAGTGTGTGGTAACTCGGATCGATGTAATCGAGACCTACCTTAAACGGCTGCACGTCCAGATGCTTGCTAAGAGCAGCCATGATCCCGGTGCAGACTGTGGTCTTTCCTGCGGACGACCGGTCAGCAGCGATGAGCACTCTGGGGGTGTTATTCTGTGTCATTATGATTTGGTCGTTGTATGAAAGAGGTTGTAATACCAATTAAACTTTTTTGACGCGATGGGCGAATACGAAAGCAGACAACCAGAAAGTTTAATGTACCTTTGACCTATAGATCGAGCGATGCATGGCTATCAGAACGGTGATCAACTTGTGCGATGAAGAAGAGCAGACGCAATTGGAATGTGAGACCATTTCAGACAT
>QMVM01000121.1 GCA_003661105.1 Methanosarcinales archaeon
GAAGACTATCTTTGGGAAATTGGGAGCGGTTCAAATTGGCTCTCGTACCACATAGCTGTTTCATTGGGATTACATCAGTTCTTTTTAGAATTGAAACAAAACCCGGTCCCTACTTTTGTTGTCTATGATCAACCCAGTCAGGTTTATTTCCCAAAAAAACTTGTAATTCGAGAAGACGACACTGAATTAGATCCTGAATTGATAGATGAAGACATAGAAGCTGTGAGAAAAGTCTTTAAAGTGTTGTCATCTGTTGTAGAGAATAGTAATGGCAGACTTCAGATTATTGTGCTTGACCATGCTTCAGAAAGCGCGTGGGGTGACATCCAAAATGCGAATTTGGTAGAAGAGTGGCGAGATGGTCGTACGTTAGTTCCTATGGGCTGGTTGAAAAGATGATCCAGCAGCACCACAGTTTTGGCAAAATGTTAACACAGTGTTAACATCGATGTTGTGGATACGTCACTCATCCTAATGCCGAAGAGTTCTGTAGCCATATTCGCGAAATTCGAAGACCCCTCAACCCCGTTCACGGTGCGTAAGTTCAAGTTCCCGCAGGAAGACCGCCGCAGTCATGGTATCGCCCAGACCGACCGTGGTTACCGGGTGCTCGCACCAGAGCGACGGCACGATGCAGGCAGAGTAACCACTCAATGTCAGATACACACCATCCCCAATCTTCTTCCCACCAAAATACCCATGAACCGTTGAACATTCACGAACCCCGGCATCGTTCGGCATCATTCCCAAAACCGCATCAGGGAGCATGTCCTTATCCACATACCCCATCTCTGCGCGTACGGCAGACGCGGCTGCGCCCGCGGTAAGCGCATTGATCTCGGATGCCGGATCGATATAGGCAGGATCAAAAGTACTCACTATAAAATCCCGGGCGTGGATGCATAATCTCGACATCCCGAATTCATCGATCGTCTCTACCGATTTTTCGATGATGCTTATTCCTGAAACGTCGGCATCGTCCCCGAGAAACTCTTGTTCGTTCATTCCGATGCTGTCCACGATACCTGAGATGCTTGCGATCACATAATCCCGGATCCCATCATCTAGAAAATCTCCTGATTCGAAATGCATCAAAAGATCCGGGTTTGATGATCTCCACCCGTGTAGTTGCGCTGTGATGCGGCGCATCCGATCTATGTATGTCGATCCATCCGGGTAGCTGCCCTGTAGCATGTGAAGCCCTGCAACCAGTATGCCATCTATCTCCCTGATATGTGCATCAGAAAAATCCTCGAATGCCGGATCGACGTAGATAGCTATGTTTTTCGGATCATAAGTTGCTATGAGGCGGTTGTCGCACGGCGCTCTGATCGTCTGGTCGGGCAGTACTACCTCCTCGCCCTTTTTGAAATCGAAGACATGATGTATGGAATCTTTCTCGACCCTGACGGCATCGCACGGCTTTGATAAAACGATGCCGCCATCCCTGTAAACTGGAATTCGTATAGCGTCCCCTGCAAGCAAGTCTGCCTGTTTTCGTGACAGGGACGCCACATTCGGGATCACGACTGCGGCTCCGAGTTTGGAGAGGACGTCCGCAGCGATTCCTGCGTTTCCGCCCAGGCGCAGCACTGGTTCATCCTTTATCAGAGACGACAACTCCCCGATGGCAGCAGGCAGTTCAAGCTGGTACTCGCCGCCTGTTCCGCGTCTCATGCACACGAGTAGAAGCGTAAGAAGATCGTCCATGTCGCGGATCAGGTCAATTGATTCCGGAGGATCTGCAATCTTATGGTCTCTCAGATACTGCCCAACCTTTGCACCATCGACGGTACACACCGAATCGATGTTAACGTTGTAGCAACAGAGTATCTGTTGTACTTTCACCTTCATGCCGCCTCGAGATCCAACATGCATCCTGCGCCCTGCCCAATGCCCTCATCGATCCGCACCTCTATCCTGTTGACATTTGGGCCCATCCGTGATGCAATCTCGGATGCAAAATACTCGCTCAAGCTCTCTGCGCTCGTTGAATCGGTCGGAACAAATACGACATCGTCTGCCGGAAACCGGTAGTTTTTCTCGCCGATATCAACGATTACGCCGTCGCCCTCCGTTCTGATCTCTGTGCGGGGGTCGTTTTTGGCGATGATGACGCGGTGGTCGAGACTGCCGCATATCTCGGCAATCAACTCCTTTAACAGTTCAAAATCAATGATAAACTCATCACTCCGCTCTCCATGTATCTTCACGCTCACTGCATAAGTATGCCCGTGTAGTCTCCCGCATTTTTGATGGTATGGTATCAGATGGCAGGCAGAAAACCGGAGTTTTGCCATCCATCCATTCAGTTCAATCCACATGATAATCGCCTTTTAGGTTAGAATCTTCTTAATCTCATCTGCTGCCTTACCAAGTTCCACGAGTACAAGTCCAAGACTGATCTCTGACGGGGTGAGCACCACAACCAGTGCTTTTGGTCCGGCACCGATCGCAATCAATTTTCCGTTGTTCGATTCAACGATTACCCGGTCAGGTATTCCCTTTTCCAGTTCCGTAGACGCAGTTTCCGCAGCGCCGAGCATCGTTGCAGACATGGCAGCAAACGTCTCGGCATCACCTTTCTGCATACGCGATACCATGAGCAACCCATCCCGACTTGCAATCACGCTTGATTCGATACCCCCTGTCTTCATGAGGTCTGATAAAATTATATCCAGCATTTCCGTTGTTGCCATGATCAATCCTCTGTTAAATCAAAACGTATGATGCATTCCCCGGTCTCATCATACTCGCCAGCATCCTTCCGCCCGCCAAGAACCTTTCGACTTGTAGCGTTTTGTATCAGGCAGGTTGCGAGAATGCCGACAGGACAGACTCTGGTTGCGGAGATGCCGATCTTCTCACGTACATCCTTTCCGAGATGGTGTTTACAGTGTTTCGTTGTCAGCACCAGTTCACCATCCGCAAGTTTCACCTTCACATCATCGGCACTCACGCCGCGCTCGAAGAGTAACTGCAATCTCTCGACATCGGTCATGTTGGCTATATCCGCATCACCGGAAAGATACTCGATGATCAGTTCCCCATATTCACGCGAGAGATTCCTGATGATCGCCTTGTAGCCATCTCCGAACATCTTCTGGGCAGATACCATAAAACCCCTCGAGATGATCATTTCAGACTCGATGAACCGATCGATAGGTTTCCCGGTTCTATCTGCTGACACTCTGTCCATATAGCAATTTTGCTATCTGGCGGCACATAACAGTTTCGTTGCAACGAAGCGGTTAACTTGCTGATTCACCCACTACTTGTGCCCGGTCCCGGAATCAATAATCGTACTTTCTGTGATACCCCCTCGGCGTTATGATCCGCTCCCGCCAGATCCTTGATTCGCTGTTTCCGATTATCGCGGTGGTGTGCATATCGACGAAATCGTCGTAATCGAGCACGCGCTCAAGCGTTGTCACAACCGCGCGCTCACCATCCCTGTATGCATTCTTTACGAGTCCCACCGGTACCGACCCGGATTTGTGTCTCCTGACTATCTCTATGCATCTGGCAAAGTTCGTATTCCGGTTCCTGCTCTTTGGATTATAGAGAACGATCACAAAGTCAGAAGCGGCAGCGCTTGAGATCCTCTTCTCGATATCCTCCCACGGTGTCAGCAGATCGCTCAGACTGATAGTCGCGAAATCGCTTGTGATCGGAGATCCAAGAATGCTCGCTGCCGCATTTGCCGCAGTGACACCAGGGATTACCTGTATTGGGATCTCCGCATCCGCGTTCGTGCCCGCGCCATATTTCTCTGCGATCTCCAGCACGATCCCGGCCATGCCATAGACTCCGGAGTCGCCCCCACTTATGATGGATACGGTATTTCCCCCGGATGCCAGTTCCAGCGCGTGTCTGGCGCGGGCAATCTCCTCACCCATTGAACTGGTTATAACCACTTTTTCCGGCAGCAATGGCTCGATCTGGCCAAGATAGGTGGTGTTACCGATCACATAATCAGATTTTAGGATTGCCTGTTGCGCGGCGACGGTCATCAAATCCGGATATCCCGGACCGATGCCTACGATGTAGAGTTTACAGTCTTTAATGGACATATCTTGGTGTCATCGTCCTCTTTCATCTTATGCGCTTTGGCACCACACCGGCGAAACCTTTATCTTCTACGACTCCAACGTAAAAGGGTAGCACTTTTATGTTACATAATTTACGATGCATATGGCAACCAACGTTGCTATAGAAGGGTGAAGAGCGAGATACCTGTATCTCGCTTGATGAAGCCATGTATACGTGCGACCCAGACGCTTACTGAATTAGTAAGACGGATTCTGGTAATTATACCGTTTGGTGGATAGTTCGGCTCAAGTGCTGATGAAGGACGTGCCAAGCTGCGATAAGCCCAGGCGAGGTGCATGGAGCCATTGAACCTGGGATCTCCGAATGAGACTTCTTGATGTGACGCGAGTCACATCGATCCTTCGGGATCGGGAACGCTCCGAATTGAAACATCTCAGTAGGAGCAGGAAAAGAAATCAATTGAGATGCTGTGAGTAACGGCGAGTGAAAACAGCAGAGTTCAAACCGAATCTTTCCTCGAAAGAGGATAGACATGTGGTGTTGTGAGGCAGATCATATACAGTCCAAACTGGTGAAGTCGAACTCATCTGGAACGTTGGGGCATAGAGCGTGATAGCCGCGTAGACGTAAACCAGTGGATCGTGATCTGATCCTCGAGTACCGTGGGTCGGAAATCCCGCGGAAATCTGGGAGACATCAACTTCCAAAACTAAATACAACTTGAGACCGATAGCAGAGTAGTACCGTGAGGGAATACTGAAAAGCATCCAAAAGATGGAGGTTAAAAGTGCTTGAAACCAAATGGTGATAGTGGGGTATGGCATGAAAGGATCTTCGCCGTGAAGGAGGCAGTCGTGAGGCTGTAGTACGGGCGGCGTTGCCGATGTCATATCATACGTTTTGAAGAACGGACCAGGGAGTGTATCTTGGTGGCGAGACTAACGCTTGAAAAGCGGAAGTCGAAGCGAAAGCAACACGCGCGTAGCCTGTAAGGGCATGGCGCGGGGTATACAAGTGCCCGAAGTCACTGGGGTACGACCCGAAGCCGGGCGATCTATGCGTGGGCAGGTTGAAGCGTGGCGAAAGCCGCGTGGAGGACCGAAAGCGGTACTGATATGCAAATCGTTCGCGTGACCTGTGTATAGGGGTGAAAGGCCAATCGAGCCCGGCATCATCTGGTTCCTTCCGAAACATGTCGCAGCATGACCTGATCGGAGATCGTTAGCGGTGTAGAGCACTGATTGAGGGTGTCGGGGAAGAAATTCCTCGCCCCTCTGTCAAACTCCAAAGTCGCTATCATCGTAGAAGATCGGAGTCCGGGCACGGGGTAAGCTCGTTGTCCGTAAGGGAGACAACCCTGACCGTGGTTAAGGTCCCTCAGTGTCGGCTAAGTGTTAAAAATAAAGGGCGTCCCAGGCCATAGACAACTGGAAGGTTAGCTTAGAAGCAGCTACCCTCTAAGGAGTGCGTAACAGCCCACCAGTCGAGGTTTGGGGCCCCGAAAATGGACGGGGCTCAAGCCGACCACCGATACCACGGAGTATCGTAAGATAATCTCGTAGGAAGGCGTCCTGTTTGGGCAGAAGCAGGGCTGTAAAGTCCTGTGGACCATGCAGGAACGAAAATCCTGGTAACAGTAGCAGCAGAGTTAGGTGAGAATCCTAACCGCCGAAGGGGCTAGGTTTCCTCGGCAATGTTCGTCAGCCGAGGGTTAGTCGGTCCTAAGACGTACCGCAATTCGAGTACGCCAAAAGGGAAACAGGTTAATATTCCTGTACCATCCATACTATATCCTAAAAGGACCTGACGCATCCGGATATGTTGGGCAGTGCCGTCGCGCTGTTCAAGCACCGAAGCGGGTGGAGTGCCGTAATGGCGAGAAGCCTCGCGAATGTGTGATGACGAAAGTCAACTGAGTCCAGGTGCCCGTGAAAAAGGAGTTTGGATGTCCGTACCGAGAACCGACACAGGTGCCCCTAGCTGAGGAGGCTAAGGCGTGTCGGATAACACTAGCTAAGGGAATTCGGCAAATTAGCTCCGTAACTTCGGGATAAGGAGTGCCTGCCTTGTGAGAGGCAGGTCGCAGTGACAAGGGAGCTCTAACTGTCTAATAACAACATAGCGGATCGCGAACCCGAAAGGGCTAGTACGATCCGTGAATCCTGCCCAGTGCAGGTACCTGAAACCCCGGTTCAACGGGATGAAGGGCCTGTCAACGGCGGGGGTAACTATAACCCTCTTAAGGTAGCGTAGTACCTTGC
>QMVM01000122.1 GCA_003661105.1 Methanosarcinales archaeon
CCTGTACATACCAATTTCCTGCCACCCATCTTACCGTTGCGCTCAAGATTAAGCCCATCAGTAGCTCTACCAACTATGATATTGCAAGACTGCCTTATGGACCACATGGGTTTCATGTGATTGGTGGCGTAGCCGTCATGATACTTAAATCTAACGCCGATTTGATAAGTGTTCGTGACCGATCTTGTATAAAATACAGTACCTCTTATTGACAATGGTGTGACGCTCCTGGCATAGTATTACTTGTGAGCCCTGTTGGAAGCGGGATGCGAGACGCCATGCATCAGGGGAAATATTATGGGACTCAAACTCCAAAATGAGTAAACATGCCTGAAACGTCCGATCTTGGAGCACGCACCCCGGAAGCAAGGGAAATCTCATCGAAGAGCCGCAGCATAGCAAGAGAGATCGTTGGCGATTCCGGATACGAGGACCGGATACGGCAGCGATGTGTGATCGCAACCGGCGATCCCGAATTTGCAGGTCTGCTTCAATTCAAGAACGATCCTGTTCGCGCAGGACTCGACGCTATCAGGCAGAACAGGGACATTTACACTGATATCCGGATGGTCTCTGTGGGCATCACGAAGGTGGGGCACGACTGCCCGGTAACCTGTGTGCTCGATCTCGCTGCTGGCGAGAAACTTGTTGCTGAGTATGGCATCACCAGGACCTCGGCAGGATTTAAGGCACTGGGGCACGATCTGGATGGTGCGATAGTGGTGATCGGGAATGCGCCGTCAGCCGCGCTCCTGGTCTGCGAGTTGATAGAAAGCGGAATCAGCCCCGCACTCGTTGTAGGAACTCCGGTCGGCTTTGTGAACGCTTCCGAATCAAAGGAGCTGCTGCACAGTATGGAGGTCTCATCGATCACATGCACCGGCACCAGAGGCGGGACGCCGGTTGCAGTCGCCTGTATGAATGAACTGATTACGATCTTCTGGGAGGGGGATAAGGATGGGGCGGATGTCACAGGTTAGCCGGATCCCGCTCTTATTATTCCTGGTCCTGCTTGCTTATCCTGCGGACTGCCTGAACACCACCACCGGTAGCAGCAACGAGACGCAGATACTGATCGATGGCGCGGGTTATGCGCTTGCAAACGGTGAGCAGCGTGCGTTCTACCAGGGGTATTCGATTATTGTCAAGGGCGTGGATGCAAAAGGAGAGAGCGCATGGGTCGAACTGCTGCAAAACGGGACACTGGTCAGTTACGGGGTATTTAAAGCAGAAGACTGCCTTGTTTATCCGGAAGATGATGAAATATTCAATATGACCATCGACCACATATATGTCGGGTCGCAGAAAGATCTCGTCTTCTTCTACGTGCGCCAGTGCCGCGATCCTGATCTGCCAGAGCCTGCGCCGTCACTCGACAACATGACGCCAGTGCCGAATGCGCCCGAATCCAATGCCGCAGCCACGCCGCAGGACGTACCTGACCCGAATCCGAGTCCGGGATGCGGCGCGTGGATGGCGGCAGGGGCTGTGCTGCTATATGTGGTATCGTGGTATCGAAGAGGTTTGCAAGGCGGCAGCAGTAATAGGTGATGTGAAAAAAAGAAAAGAGGATTGGCCCGGGTGTGGGTCAACCGATTATGTTGTAGTCGTGTTTGGGCGCTCGCCTGGTGCCCAGTATGTTGAGTTGATCGTTCGGCTCGATGTGTTCACCGCGGCATCCACTGTCCAGCCGTATGTGTAGTTGGTGTGGTTTGCATATATTGTGAGACCGCTATCCCACCGTTCCATGGTGATGTTGAGTCCAACCATCGTGTGGCACGCCATACATGCAGTATTGTTACTGCCTTCCGGCTTGCCAAGTGTCTCGGTGTAGAACTGTCTGTGCGCAGAATTCGGATTCTGCAACTGTGCGGATGCGTTTGTGTGACAGTCGATGCATTCCACAGTCAGTGCAGCATGTGGGGTTGTGTTTGCCCGCCAAGTCCAGTTGCCCTGGTCTTTGACCTCGCCGGATTTGTTCCAGTGGATGAAACCCAGCTGGTCTACATCATCGAGATTCCAGTCATCTGAAAGCTTACTGGCATTGATCTGATGGCAGAAACAACCATCGTTTGGATTGTCATGGGCATACTGAGCATGGGCGCCTGTGTTAGCTCTCCACTCCTGTACCTCTGCCTCATGACACCTCTGACACAACTCATACTGACTTGCTGGTGTCCGCACACTGAACCAGTTGTGCTGTCCAACAAACATTGCCATCGTCTGCGGCAGTACGAATAGCCCAATCGCAAGTACCGCAACCGAGAGCAATATCATGTTCTTTCCTTTCATTTATCCTCCTTGATATACCCAAGTATAATAATGTAGGTGACTTCGTTACAATTCATCTTAAACCTTGTGACCGCCCAGACGACCAAAATCCTGCTATCACCTGCTCCGCTTCAGAAGCGCGTCTTTTGCAACCTTGATCGCGCAGAGTTCTCCGCACATCGAGCAGGCGTCACCGCTGCTGACCCGGGTCTCGTGTATCGATCTTGCACGCGCTCCATCGATCGCACACTCAAACTGGGCGTCCCAGTCAAAATTCTTGCGTGCGACTGCCATCTTCGTATCCATCGAAAGCGCACGCTCCCGGACGCCTAACTTTGCGAGGTCGATTGCGTGCGCAGCGATCTTTGTGACTATCGTGCCCTCCCTGATGTCATCGACCGTCGGGAGCGCGAGGTGCTCAGCCGGAGTTACCATACATAGGAAGTCTGCCCCGTACATGCCCGCGATTGCGCCGCCGATCGCGCCTGCGATGTGGTCGTAGCCCGGCGCAAGATCGGTCACGACCGGACCTAACAGGTACAGGGGCGCACCATCGCAGAGATGCTTGATGGTGCGCACGCCGTATCCGATACCATCTACAGGAACATGCCCCGGACCCTCAACCATGCACTGGACGCCTGCCGCCCTCGTCTGCTTGACCAGTCTGCCAAGCGTGATCGCCTCATGGAACATTGCATCGTCGTTGGCGTCAGCGATGCATCCCGGGCGCATGCCATCGCCGAGACTGATCGTAACATCGTACTCGCGTGCGATCTCGAGCAGGTAATTAAACTCAGAATAGAATGGGTTCTCATCCTCGTTGGTAAGCATCCATGCGACGGTGAGCGCACCTCCGCGGCTCACCACATCCAGTATCCGGTTGCCTGCTGTGAGATGTTTGAGTATCTCCCTGTTTACGCCTGCGTGGATCGTCATGAAGTCAACACCGCTTTCTGCATGTCTCCTGACCGCGTTAAATAGATCGTCAGCAGTCATCTCACTTTTTCGCCCGCAGGCTGCATGATAGATAGGAACCGTGCCGACAGGAACGTTGGATGCATCAAGAACTTTCCCGAGCATCTCCTGTAGATCGCCCCCTGTCGAGAGATCCATCACAGTGTCCGCCCCATGCCGGATCGCGACACTGGCTTTCTCGATCTCCTCGCTTACGCTCTGGTAATCGGCAGATGTTCCTATGTTAGCATTGATCTTGGTGCGCACAGATTCCCCGACAGGGGTGGGACGTGCGTTTGAGGCGACGTTCTTCGGAATCACCACACGCCCTGCGGAAACGAGGCGCCGCAGTTTCTCGGCATCGATCCCCTCCGCCTCTGCCGCCCCTTTGATCTCGCTGGCGATCTCGCGGCGTTGTGCACGGTCAAGCAGTGTCATCTTGCTCCACAATAATATGAACGCCGCGCTCACTTGCGATCTCTATCAGATGGCGGATATCCTCTTCCATGAGCGGAATATCAAAGTCAGATATGGTGTAGGACTCCTTATCCATCGCTTTTGCCGCGTCGATCAATCTCGCGACCATCTTCTCTTCGTCGTACAGCACAGGATACTTAGACGTGCGCGAATGCGAGACAAACCTGAGATTCGGGTACTCCTCTGCGAGTATGTATAGCAGACATGCACGGTACTCCTTGTTGATGTACATATCAAACTCGGACGACACGATCCCGTTTCTGTCCAGTTCTTTTAAAACATCCGTTGCGTAACGGTGTAGATTATCCTTAATCGATTTTGCCTTCCCGCGGCAGAGATAATCCTCGATTCCTTTTCGCTTAAGTATGATGTCGATGTTATCTGCCGGAAGCGCAGCCGTTCCCTCGTGTTTCCGGTACTGCGCGGCATCCACGGTCAATTGATACTTCCCCTCACCGGGATTTTCGATCGTAACAGATCCGTCCGCTCCGGTTAGGTGCTCAAGTGTGATGCTGATCCCTACTCCACGCATCAGCGTTACGCCCGCGCCTTCGATCCCGTTTCCAGCCTCGTCAGTGACACGAATCGTCAGTGGATTCTCAACAACCTTCGCACCATCTGCAAGGCAGAGCGTTCCGTCGGTACACGATGCATCCGGGTGGTAATAGTCATAGAGCCGCAGGAACTTACCAGGGTGTCCGACCTTCAGATCATCTCCTGAAACCATGTCATTGGCAGCCAGTCTCCTCTGTATCTGGCGTTCAACCGTCCGGTGGTAACTGTTTAATATTTTGTATGATTCGCGATTCCTTTCGAGAGCAGGACGTAGTTCGCTTACCATTGCCGCAAACAACCCGGCAACATCATCCACACTGCCGGCATCCAGCGTATAATCCTTTTCAGCCAGTTCGCTTGCGCTCCAGAAATAGTCAGGCGGTATAAACTCCTTTATACTGTCTTCAGTACTCGATAGTTCGTAATGCATCTGGTCGATGATGGTCTGGCAGCGTTTCATGAACGCATCCCCGATCTCATTTAATCGCACGAGTTTCTCAGGGCTCGACGTGCCGAGTACCTCTTCCTTAAACTCCTTAAATTTCTCATCCTCAACCGACCCGACAGCAGTATCAAGGGCGCTGATAAGTGTTGCCCGGTATGTTTGAAACTCCTCCTTTGTCGCGGTCTTGAGTGTGGTGATGTCCTTTTCGAGTCTGGTTACAGCCCCGCCGTAATCGCGCGCCTGCAGCGCATCCTCCACCTGATCGGTAGAAACTTCGCCTGTGTGGTACGCTGCAAGTTTCTTTGCATCATCCACACATCCGTGCAGCGCATCTTCGGTGATAGCCTTCATACGATCCAGGTAACCCACAATCTCATCGAGGTCCTTATCCGGGCATGTAACGGAGTCGAGTTCGGAGATGCAAGTTCCAAGATCGTATCCAGCGTTGTTAAGCGTACCTAATTTTGCGCGGGAGTCTTTTGCATATTTGATCGCTGCATCATACAATCGGTCGATGAATTGCCGCTCTGTCCGGTCAATGTCCTGCGCGATGTTCCTGATCGCAAACAATGTCATGCCCTTAATCGCGTCCTGATCGCAATCGACCGATCCACTATCGGGATCGATGCACCCCCCGCTCTCGTGTAACGCGCGTTCGATCGAGTCTATGTCGGTTATACTCTCAGCGATGGTGATCGAGTGCGCGCCCTCTATATCCTGCATCCGGCTTCGCAGTTGGATCGTGTCCTTGCAGATGCCGCGCAGTTCGCGCTCCTTCACCCTCGACGCAGGATCCTCAAGCCGCCGCTGTTTCACCGATTTGATATACCACGCTGATGCGACGACGATGATGATTGGCACGCCGATAATCGCAAACAAGAGCGCTATATCGGAATCACCCTTTAAAAATAATGCGCCTGCTATTAGAAGAACCACAAGCACAGATACCACCGCGATGACGATGTTTTTTAGATCATCCTTGTTCATCGGTTTGATTATTGCTCCGGAACTTAAAAACCCTATTGCTGGAGATGTCGTAATGGAAGAGAATATGCATTCGAAGGTGGTGGACTGGGGGATGGGGTAGGTAATCTTTCCGATAGCAGATTGGAAAAATCTGTGGTGACCGTATCGAGTGGAGCTTGATAGCTGCACCTCCTGCTGCCGTTCGTGTTGTGGATGTGTGCTACGAGCGAGATCGCCGTCGAGGAACCGGGTTTGTCGATGGGGCGGTTGGCGGGCTATCTGGATCAGACGAGGCTCGGATTGGTTTAGGGTGGTGGGAATAGTGTGGAGTTTATGATCGATGGCATGAACGGAGAGTCAAAGGAGGACCGCTGAGGTGTTTTCCGAACTGCGACTTGGTGGGTATATCCCCTTATGAATTAAAATTTCGTTAAACCCCATAACTTTGAGACTTTTTAATTTATTTTGGTCGGTTGAAAACATGGCGCCAACCCGACAAATACAGGTATTATTGTGTGGGTGTAATCAGTGAAATCGGTGTTAATCTGTGGCTAAAATAGTAGCAGCCACAGATTAACGCAGATGGACA
>QMVM01000123.1 GCA_003661105.1 Methanosarcinales archaeon
ATCGGCAGTGTAATCTTCAAGAATGTCCCATGAAAATGGTTCACCTTTTGAGTTGACAAGGAGTGAAAGAACGACCCTTTTGCTTCTGAATCCGTGTGATTTGGTTCGACCGGGACTGGCAAGCTCACATTTTGTCCCCTCAAAATGGGAGTCGGAAAGATCATAGAAAACCATTCGCATACTCGCATTATCTCGTTCTTTGAGTGTCTCGTAAAGCCACTGTTCGATTTTTTCTTTTTGTTGCTCAATTATCGTGAGTTCACGGTATATTCGCGATTCGTTGAAATGCACTTGGTCAATTCCAATAATGAGGTCGCAAGCGGTTGTTTTGAACCAGTCAACGGCACTCCGATAACTCCCTGGATCCAGACAACGGTAGAAGGTGAGGATCTTTGCAATATCACCGGTTGATATGTCCTTTTTCCGGTTTTTACTGGAATCTTGGGGTGATGGAAAGAGTTCTGATAACCCCCATTCCTTGTCCCATAAATGGTTCAAAAAAGCTACGTCGAGGTAGTGCCAATGGTCAACGAAGAGCAGGTCATCAATAGTTGTAACGATTGTGTCAACGGACGCGCTTATCTTCAGTACGTTGCGTATTTGTTGTGCTTTTTCCGGAGTGAGTTTTCCGAGATACATGATTTTTCTTTTTTTGCTCTCACCGTCTTCTCGATATGATTCTTCAATTGAGTAGTAATTGTAGGTATCATTCTTCTTTTTTTTTGGGTGTGTTTGTAAATACATGGTCTGTTCTACTTATGCTATATATAACAGATAGTATAAAAGGATTATGGTATTGAATTCTGTTCTACAATTAAAAAATTTGAGAAAGTGTTCTACTGGTGGAAACCGAGATGCGTAGCCGTTATGGGAAGTTATTTATGGGCTGAAAACAGTGAATTTGGGAGTGATACTGGAGAACATGGGTTCTAATCGAAGAAGGAAAGGCTCTAAAGAATGTGGGTCGTATTGAAGATGCCAACAAGGTTTTTGAAAATGCTGCCAAGATCTTGCTCGAAGATGTGGCGGAAACTCGTATGCGATATGGCTATTTCAGGGGTGTCGGACAAGCATACCGAAACATTGCGTTGGCACGTCAAAGTCAAGAGAACTACCAGAAACGTTAAATGCACTCGATCAAGCAGATCATTTTTACTCTAAGGTCAAGCCCACACCGCCGCAGACTGATCTTTTTGAGGTTTTCTATCGGCAGGAAGAGACATTGTTAAAGTTAAACACGCCTGAAAAAGCATTGCAACCTATTTCAAGGTGGATATTACAAAAACTGTCCTCCACAGACTGGCATGACGAAGCCCGAGGCTTGAAAGTTCTTGCTGAATCACTAAAGAGAATGGGTCCTGAATTCGATCTTGATGTTGAATATGCGGTCGATCTCATTTTAGATATTTATCGTGATGTCTTGTCTAACGAGGCAAAACAAGACGCCCTCAAAAATCGGCGTTTTGGAATAGAAAATGCAAATGAGAATCTCATATTCGCACAACAACTAGCAAAACACTTGAGGATATACGTCCAAGAACAAAAAGCATTGGAATTGCTCAAGCAACTCGACACGCTCTGATGATGGGTACAGACACATGGGTTCGGAAATGTAGAGAATATGGAGGTCAGTAGAAAATGAAATTCCAAGTTGTTATTGAAGAAGATGTAGATGATGGCGGATATATTGTGCATTGTCCAGCTCTTAAAGGGTGTTGGTCACAGGGAGACACGATAGAAGAAGCGATAGATCACATAAAAGAGGCAATTGTCGGGTATTTGAAAACATTGAACGAAAGAGCGATGCACAGTTTCAAAAGTCCGGATAAAGCTATGGTCCGTGAAGTGGCGGTGATCTGATATAGTGGATAAACTTCCTCGATGGTCGGGCAGGAAGATGATCCGCGTATTCAAGAAAGCCGGATGGATCTCGGATCCTATCGAGGGAAGCCATCATATTCTGGTGAAAGAGGGGGCGGAGGGGCTCTTGGTTGTACCGGTGCATAGAAATAAGTCAATAAAGGTTGGACTTCTGAAAGGATTAATAAAAGATGCTGGACTTACAAACGAGGAATTTTTAAGGCTTTGTTATGAAAGGAGGCGATAGGTGCATGATCTGCATGCCAGCATACCAGTGGGATGTCTCGCTTTCAGTAACATTTATATATACTCATACAAAACATTCAATTGGATGGTTCACCTCTGAATAATACATAGAAGGGGTATGGATGGATAAGCAAAGAGATATCTTGATTGAACGGCTCGAGGAGAAAGTGAAGGCAAGAGATCATACGATCGCAGAGATGGCGAAATCGCCGCCTGTGACTGAAGACCGGATTGCTGCACTCGAGGCAACGGTGAAAGAGTTAAAAGGCAGTATAGCTGGAATATTGGATGAATTACTCTATCAGAGGTCCTTGATCGAAGAGATGCAGCAGAAAGACACGCCCGATCCGGAAGAAAAGAAAGAGATCGACTCTACCGAGTATATCATAGCGGAGAACACCCCGGAGACGTATCGGGGGCGCGGCAAGGAGGACGATATTATTGTTGTCTGCTGACCGATGACTGATTGCACATGCACATCAAGGAAATAGAGTTCGATAACTTCAAATCGTTCGGAAAAAAGGCAAAGATCCCATTTTTCAACGATTTCACTGCCATATCCGGGCCGAATGGTAGCGGGAAATCAAACATAGTGGACGGTATCATCTTTGTGCTCGGTTTATCCGGTTCGAGGACGATGCGGGCAGAGAAATTGACCGATCTGATATTCAACGGGAATGGAGCCGGGAAGGGAAGGGGAAATGGTAACGGGAATGGAAACGGCAGAGGGGGCAAAGGTACCAGCGGCACAGGCGTTACCAAATCCGCCATGGTAACGCTCAGGTTCGATAACAGCGACCGGACTTTTCCGCTCGACGATGATACGATCGAGATCACCCGCAGGATCAGGCAGACGCAGAGCGGGTATTACAGTTACTACTACTTCAATGACCGCGCATGTACGCTCACTGAGATACACGCGAACCTCGCCAAGGCAGGGATACGGCCAGAGGGGTGCAACGTGGTCATGCAGGGGGATGTGACCCGGATCACAGAGATGACTCCCACTGAGCGGAGGAAACTCATCGATGAGATCGCAGGTGTCGCAGAATTTGATGAGAAGAAGGATCGGGCGTACAGCGAACTGGATACTGTGCGCGAACAGATCGAACGAATCGAGATCATCCTCTCTGAAGTGACACAGCAGCGGAGGAAACTGAAGAGGGAACGCGATCAGGCGATGAAGTACCAGTCCTTAAAGGACGAAAAAAAGCGGTACGAGGCGTTCACGATCCTTGCAAAACTTAAGAATGCGACAAACGAGCAGGAGTCGGTGTCAAAAGATATCGGTAGCAAAGAGGATCTTGAAAACACGTTATTATCGGAGCTGGACGGGAAAAAGCACGAGCTTTCCGAGATAGAATCCGTTTTAAAGGAGTTGAGTGAGAAGATCGCGCATAAAGGGGAAGATGAGCAGATCCGGATAAAGAAGGAGATTGAACAGATCAGGGGAGATATCTCCAGATCGGTGGACTCGATTGAACTGCTCGAACATGAGATTCAGGATATTAAAAAAGAACGGCAGCGATTGTTTATCGAGATCGATACCGACAACAATCTGCTCTCGGAAGTCGAAGAGAAGATCAGCGACGAGCATCTGCGGAAAGAGAGTGTTATGGCAGAGGTTGAGACTAACGAGTCTGGGCTGATGCTGATCCGAAGCAGAATCGGCGAAGTGGATGCGAAGTATGCAGAGACCCGGGATCTGCTGGAGGGGGTGCGGAAGAAGGTAGAGACTGCAAAATCTGCCAGGAACGAACTCCAGCGGGAGCAGGATCGGCTTCTGGATGCGATCCGGCGCAAGAACGGAGAGGAAGGGGAGATACAGGTAGAGATTGTGGATGCAGAGAAGAGCATTGCATCGGTCGATGCCGACACTGAGGATCTGAAAAAGGAGAT
This sequence comes from Methanosarcinales archaeon, assembly GCA_003661105.1. Taxonomy (GTDB): domain Archaea; phylum Halobacteriota; class Methanosarcinia; order Methanosarcinales; family Methanogasteraceae; genus Methanogaster_A. The sequence continues at coordinate 4,006 of QMVM01000123.1, forward strand.
CAGCGAGTGCACAGAGAACATAACAACCCTGATCGGCGACCGGAGCGATCTAGAACGAAACGGATCGAAGTTAAAGCCGGAACTCGCCGAGGTTGAGAATCATCTTGGTGCGGTGTATCAGGAGTATGCCAGAGCAGAGGCGCGCGTCAAGGCTGCTGAGGATTTGCGGTACCCCCATGCCGTGAAAACGATATTAAATGCTAAAGATGCGAGAGAACTGCCAGGGATATACGGCACAATCGCATCGCTCGGCAGGGTCGAGCAGAGCTATGCAGTCTCGCTTGAGATCGCTGCCGGTGCCCGGATGCAGAATATCGTGGTGGACAGTGATGCGACAGCGTCTCACGCGATTAATTTCCTGAAGCGAAAATCCGCAGGAAGAGCAACGTTTCTTCCGCTAAACAAACTGAGATCCAATTTTTCGTACGGAAACCTCCCTGATAATGAGGGGGTAATTGATTATGCCATAAATCTGGTTGATTTCGACCCGAAACTCGAAAAAGCATTCAGATACGTATTCCGGGACATGGTGGTGGTCGATACACTTGGTACCGCGAGGGAACTAATTGGCAACCACAATATGGTCACGCTCGATGGGGAACTGCTCACAAAAGCAGGCGCCATGACCGGAGGGTCAAGGGCAGATCGTGGTTCGCATTTTGCAGCAATGGAGCAAGAGAAATTAGTAAAACTTGCAGAAGAGATAACAGAATATGATTCACGCAGAAAGAGTCTTGTCGAGAGGGTTGATTCGATCGATAAACATATCTCATCCATAAACAGCGAGATAAATGAATTTGAGAAGGATATTGCAAAGAAACAGCTTCAGATTGAGGAGGTCGCTGGAAGGAGCGAGAGACTGACCGCAACCATCCGGAATAAGAAGCAGGCACTTGAAGATATCAAGGTGGAACGGGAAGGGGTGCGCAACCAGATGGGTGAGATCGAAGGAAAGATCGCAGCAAGGGCAGACCAGATACGTGAACTCACCGACCACATCACAGAACTGGAGCGTGAACTTGCAGACTCAGAGATACCGGAGTTAAACTCCCAATCCGATAGAATAACCTCCGAGATAAATAGATTACGGGAAAGAATCCGTGACATCGAGACGGATATAAAATCGCTTATCCTTGATGCTGAAAATACAAAAACAAAACTTGAGACCGGTAACAACCGCATAAAAGAACTCGAAGAAAGGAAAAACGATCACCAATCAAAGATTACACAGTACAAAGAAGGTATATCTGTTTTTGAGGCGAAACTCGAAGAAAAGACTGAGAGAGCGCAGCAACTCGATTGTGAACTCTCGTCGCTGCAGGAAGAACGCAAAGAGATGCAGCAGCAACGCGAGACCGCTGCTGTGAAACTTGGCGAAGTGGAGAGGCAGCTTGATCAGGTGCGCTGGGATGCGCAGGCGCTTATCGCAACCATGGATGCACTTGGCGAGCAGATCGATACGCTCCGCACCGAGATTGCGAGGGCGGGCATCACAGAACCGATCGATGAACCCGGAGAGATCCCGACCGAAGAGGAGGTGCGCACCCGCATCCGGGGGATCGATTCCGCGATGGAGAAACTCGAACCTGTCAACATGCGCGCGCTTGAGGAGTACGAAGAAGTGGACGCACGGGTATCCACGCTCAAGGAAAGGACAGATACGCTTTCTGTGGAGCGAAACGAGATCATCTGCCGGATCGATAAGTATGAGACCTTGAAGAGGCAGACATTCTTTGAATCATTTAATAAGATCAATGAAAATTTCAGATCGATCTTTGCGGAACTCTCAGGTGGTTCCGGAGAATTGATCCTTGAACACCCCGAGGATCCGTTTGCAGGCGGCATGACGATCCGGGCGCAGCCGGCAGATAAGACGCTGCAGCGGCTCGAGGCGATGTCTGGTGGGGAGAAGAGCTTGACCGCGCTTGCATTTATCTTCGCGATCCAGCAGCACAGCCCTGCGCCATTCTATGCATTCGATGAGATAGATATGTTCCTCGACGGCGCAAATGTCGAGCGGATCGCATCGAGAATCGAGAAATCGGCAAAGAGAGCACAGTTCATCGTTGTTTCATTGCGAAAGCCGATGATACAGGCAGCAGACCATACGATCGGCGTTGCGATGCAGGAGAACGACATATCGAGCATCACAGGGGTGCAGTTGAATTAGAAACTGCTATAGGCAGTCAAATGATCAGAA
>QMVM01000124.1 GCA_003661105.1 Methanosarcinales archaeon
CCGGCCTCACATCAGTCTGTTACCAGACTGGGTGCGGGGTTCAGTTCTGAGGTGGTGGCTAGCCTTTCCTCAGGCTGGATTTTCACCAGCTGGCGAGTATGAATTTATCTCGGCACTCCAGTGGAATCGGTGATACGATTCGGTTTTGCCGTGGATTTTGATTCTGTTCTGTTGTTCAAATCGACCCCCGTACACCCCTGCGAACGAATGTCTACATGCATCCCTTGCCCGCCACCACACGGCGATGGCATATACGTCCACAAGAGTTATGTATTACCGAACATAGCACACAACCAGATTACTCAGTCGGAGAACAATACCATGAAACTACCTGTGGTCGAACTGCCAGACATTCAGGCAACCCGTCCTGCAATCCCGATTAACTTGACGCGCGTCGGTGTGACCGATGTCAAGAAACTAATCGAAATTGCACGTGTGGGTAAGCGCCCAATCGTGCTTATCGCACGGTTCAACATCTTCGTGGACCTGCCGCCTGACCGGAAGGGCGCGAACCTTTCAAGGAACTTCGAGACGATCGATGAGGTTCTAGAGGAAGCGGTCGAGGCGCCGGTGTACGAGATAGAGGAACTTTGCGGAGTTGTCGCACGCCGCCTCCTGACCAAGCACGAGTACGCATCCCGCGCCGAGGTGCAGATGAATAGCGAGTATGTGATCAAGCGGGTGACTCCGGTTACCGAGATGCATTGTCAGGGTGTGACTAACATCTTCGCAGAGGCGATCGCCACACGATCCGACAACGATGGTGATATCACGGTTCGGAAACTCGTTGGCGCAGAGGTTCTCGGGATGACTGCATGTCCCTGTGCACAGGAGATCATGCATGACCGCGCCAGACAGGAGTTGTGCGATCTCGGAGTTTCTGATGCCACGATTGCGCAGTTCTTGAGCAGGGTTCCGATGGCAACCCACAACCAGCGCGGACGCGGGACCATCTCCATCGAAGTGTATGATGGATATGATGTCTCGATTGAGAAACTGATCGACATCACCGAGAACTCGATGAGTTCTAAGATATTTGAACTGCTCAAGCGATCTGACGAAGCGTCGGTGGTCGATACCGCACACCGGAACCCGAAGTTTGTTGAGGACTGTGTCCGGACGATGGCTCATTCGATCGTGAAGGAGTTTTCGCATCTGCCAGACGACTCCATGATCTCGATCAAGCAGATCAATGAGGAGAGCATCCACCAGCACAATGCCTGTGCCGAGCGGTGTGCCACACTCGGGGAACTGCGGACAGAACTGGCTGGAGTGATACCGCTACTGGATCAGGGCAACTGAATCTGAATATTAGCCGTTCTTGGGCTGGGCCGCGTCACGGCGACAGCGGAGGCGTCAGGAGTCCCGCGGTCTCAGGAAGACCAAACATCAGGTTCATGTTCTGGACCGCCTGCCCTGACGCGCCTTTCACGAGGTTGTCGATCGCAGAGACTACAACAACGCGTCGCCCGCCGCACGCAATCCCGATGTCGCAGAAGTTCGAGCCGCGCACATCCGAAAGGTCAGGGATGCTGTCCCGCACCCGCACAAACGGTTTACCCTGATAGAACTCATTATACAGCCCCAGTACCGCGTCATAATCCAGCTCCCTGTTCATGATTAGGTGCGCTGTTGTCAGAATCCCGCGAATGGCAGGGACCACATGCGGCGTGAAATAGATGTTATTAAGCGAGCGATCCAGTCGGCTTAACTCCTGAACGATCTCCGGAAGATGCCTGTGCGCGGTGATGTTGTAAGCACGGACGTTCTCTGCGAGATTTGGGTAATGCGAGGTGGCTGATGGATCGGTACCGGCTCCGGATACTCCTGATTTGGAATCGAATATCGCATACTCGATCGATCCTTCGCTTGCAAGCGGTGCTGCCGAAAGTATCGCGCCTGTCGGGTAGCATCCCGGATTTGCGACGAGGTCAGCTTCTGCGATTCCTCCATGTAGTTCGGGAAGACCAAATACCGCACCCCCATCTCTCGGATCGGTATGCGGACGTTTGTACGTGTCTTCGAAGACCTGCTGCGGCAACCTGTAATCCGCGCTCAGGTCGATGACGCGCGTACCGCCTGCGAGGAGTTTCGGGACGATATCCATCGCAGCGCCGTGCGGTACTGCCGTGAACACAACTTCGCATTCAGAAGCAATCTCTGCTGGCGCGGGTGTGGCGAAATCCAGATCGATTAGTCCTGTGAGGTGCCTGTGAACGTCTGTCACAGGAGTGTCTGCAAGCCGCCTCGATGTCACGGTTCTGATCCTTGCCTCCGGGTGCTGCAGGAGCAGCCTGATCAGTTCCCCGCCTGTGTATCCTGATCCGCCGATGATTCCAATATCGATCATGGGTACTTTAGTGGCGGACAGGTCAAAAAGATTTTTCGGTGGCGCGGGGGTTTTCCGGATATGTGATTTGTCACAACACGATTGCCCCTGCCGCTGCCTGCAGGATCATGAGCGCGTCGAGCGAGGTGACGCGCTCGTCGCCACTGACATCAGCGGCGGCGAATGTCGCGGGGTCGCACGAGGCGGAACCACCGGCTGCGAGCTGGAGCACAATCACAGCGTCTGCAGGGGTTATTCTACCGTCGCCGTTCAGGTCGCCTTTCTGCGGCGTGTCGCCAGCCCACGGCTGCATGAGCGGGAAGCGGTCGATGCTGCCACCGCCGGGGATCGGGTGGGGGGTGTCGCCGATGCCGTCTGTGTTGTTGTCGGTGCCGGTGTAGTCGGAGTAGTAGTTGCCAGCGGAGCCGGAGTCCCACTGGTGGGTGTGCTCGTCGTAGGCGTTGTGGAAGATGTTGTCTGCAAGGTTGTTGTGGTAGATGGTGTTGTGGCTCGAAGATATTATGAAGATGCCATAGCCGTAGTCATCGCCATCATCGCCACCACAGTTGCCGCCAGTACCTCCGGCACCGCCTTTACCCCAATTCAAGTTCGCGGTGTTTCCTGTGAGTATGTTATTGTTCGAAGACGTCAGGCAGATGCCGTAGCCGTAGCCACTGCCACCATCACCACCATATCTACACCAACCACCGCCCCCACCGCCACCGCCACTGCCGCCATTCAAGTTCGCGGTGTTTCCTGTGAGTGTGTTGCTGTTTGAATTCACCAGGCGGATGCCGTAGCCGTAGCCACTGCCACCATCGCCGGCGAACCAATGGTTCCAATCACAATTACTATGGCCCTGATGACCTGTGTCATCATCGTTCCGGTTTGCGATGTTCCCTGTAAGCTTGTTGTTACTTGAATAACACAGATGGATGCCATGATCCACATTTGAGCTTGCATTATTGTTTGCAATCGTGTTATCGCTCGAAGAATTCAGGTAGATTCCGCAGTCGTTCGAACCCATAGTGTTTCCTGTGATTGTGTTGCTACTCGAAGACGACATATATAGCCCATAATCTCCGTTTGAGTTTGCCATGTTGTTTATAACCGTACTGTTTCCCGACTCGTCCAGTGTGATGCCACACTGGTCATTCAGGCATATAATATTACCACTCAGCGTGTTGTTGCCTGAAAAATACAGATTTATCCCATAGTTATTGTTCGATACGTTATTGTTACGTAACGCGCTGTCGTTTGAAGAATTCAGGTAAACACCGTACAGGTTCCCGTTCGCGGTAATGTCTTGAAGTATACTGTGGTCCGAATCCCACAGGTGGACACCACAATCCTCGTTTGAGCTTGCGTTGGTGCCAGCCAGCACGTTGTTGCTCGAAGAGTTCAGACAGATACCGTGCCGGTTCCGGTTCGCGGTGTTTCCTGTGAGCGTGTTGCTGTTTGAATTCTCCAGATGGATGCCGCAATCTTCGTTCGAGCTTGCATCTGTGTCAGCAAGTGCGTTGTTGTTCGAAGACAACATGTAGATGCCACGGTTGTTTGAGTTTGCGGTGTTTTCCATGAGTGTGATGTTGTCCGAACCCTCTAAGTAGATGCCACAATTCCCATTTGAGCTTGCATTGATATTAGCAAGTGTGATGTTGCTTGAAAATAGCAGGTAGGTGCCATAATCCTTGTTTGAGTTTACGGTAACGTCCCTTATAGTCGAGTGCTCAGTGTATGCGAACAACACGCCCCCACCGTTCCTTGTTAGTGTAAGATCCCTGACCGTGATATTCGTTGAGTTCACAACCCCTACATAGCCAGCATTGCCCGGAATAATTTTATCCCGCTGATCCACCCAGTAGTAGATCGGCTTTCCGTCAACCGTGTTGCTCGTGTCTATATTATGGACGTATTCAGAAGGAGAGCTAGCACGAATAACGAAATTATATGTATTTTCGGATAGTATGTTGTTTGTAAGTGTGTCACTCTTCGAGGTATCCAGGCAGACGCCATACTCGTTGTTCGACATGATATTATTGGAAATACTGCAGTGATCCGTGCCGTTGAGATAAATTCCCATTCCGGATCCTGCTCCGGTCACTGTAAACCCGGAGATGTTCACATAATTTGCAGTCACATCAAAGACGTGATCATCTGGTTGCCCTGCGATCACAGTTACCATACCGCTACCCGCATCCACCATCGTGAGCCGCTTGTTCACATTCACGTTCAACCTGTATACGCCTGCACCTATTGTGATCGTATGCCCATCATCTGTATTAGAATCGTCTATCGCAGCCTGAATCCCAAGGAAGGTTCTTCCCGTGTCGGAGTTACGGACCTGGTATCCATTCCACGCCTGCATGAGCGGGTGGTTGTCCACATTACCATCGCTACGCGGAATCGAGTAGAGAATGTCGCCGATACCGTTGCCGTCTGCGTCGGTTCCTGTGTAATCGGAGTAGTAGTTGCCTTCAGTGCCATCATCCCATGCATTAGTGCGATGACGATAGTCATGATCATGGCAACAGTCGTAGGCGTTGTACTGTGTATTGTCTGCAAAACTGTTATGGTGGATCGTGTTGTTTGTGCTCGAAACATGATCTATGTGGATACCATCTCTGTTCGAATTCGCAGTGTTATTCACAACCACGTTGCCAACCGAAGAATCCAAGTGAATTCCGTACTCGCCGTTTAAGTTCGCGGTGTTGTTGGTGAGAGTATTATATTTTGTTGAAGGGTACTTATAAGAATACAGGTGGATTCCACAATACTCGTTTAAGTTTGCGATGTTACTTGTAAGGGTATTGTTGTTGCTCGAATCGTCCAGCTCAATGCCGTCGACGTTGTTGTTTGAACAGTTGTTCTTATTGAGTATGTTGTTGCTTGAAAGACGCAGGTTGATGCCGTTCTTGTTATTTGAGACGGTATTTTCCGTAAGTGTGTTGTTGCACGAATCATACGTGCAGATGCCGTACCAGTTGTTGTTTGAGCATCTGTTATCCATGAGCGTGTTGTTGTTGCCCGACAGGATGATGCCCTGCCAGTTGTCTGATGCGATGTTGCTCACAAGTCTATTGTTGCTCGAATCCTCCAGTATGATGCCACCACCGCCATTGTTGCTCGAACAGTGGTTGTCGATGAGCACGTTGTTGCACGAATCTTGCAGGTAGATGCCGTAGCAGTTATTCGAGACCGTGTTATGCAAAATATTGCAGTGATTCACATTACTGCCAAGATAAATCCCAGCCTTCGGATGCTTTGTCGCCCCAGTCACCGCTAACCCACTGATGTTCACATAATCCATGGTCACCTCGAACACCTGAAAATATGGGCTTTTCGCCCGCACCGTCACCACATCCGAGCCGTCACCGATCAGCGTGAGCCGCTCCTTGTCCACAGCCACATTCTCGACATACGTGCCCTCATGCACATAAATCGTATCCCCGGGCTCCGCGCCATCGATCGCATCCTGAATCGGCGTGCCCTCGCCTGGATGCACATCCCACGTCGCAGCACCCGCCGCCACGCCCACACCTGCGCACACAACCACTGCCAGAATCCCTAGCACAGCCGCAGCCACCAGCGCCGCCACGGATCGGCTCATGCCACCACATCTCGTATCGCAAGCAGATCAAGCTGTGATTGCGGCTTTATCATCTTCGTAAGCGGATCTGCGAAGAGAATGTTCTCTTTAACCAGATATCTCTTCGATATCTCGTCTATCTCATCTGCACCAACCTCATCACGACTTATAAACATCTCGAGGACGGAAACCAGTTTTCCGTGGTGCACATCGAAATGTTTATCGCCTATCACCAGCTCATCACCTAATTCCTTTACGATCTTCAATCGGGTCTCTATCTCGCC
>QMVM01000125.1 GCA_003661105.1 Methanosarcinales archaeon
AACAACATTTTGCCAGTCACATCAGTTACATTGATACTAATTTTACATTCAGACATAATAACAACCCCTTGAAACCCTCAATCAAATAAACTAAAATAATGGTGGGGGAGGCTCACCCGACAAGACAAGCCCTCCCCCATTATTTCAGCAAAACGGCCGTTTCCGACCATAAAACCCTATACAGAAACTGTATCGAAGCTCTTTTCCAAAGCATCAACATCAGTTTGCGGAATACGCCACTCGCTACTTTTGAACGGCCCCGCCTTTTTCGCATTGGGAAAAAACCCCTTATCAATCCAAGTATTGATCGTCACCTGAGACCGCCCAAAGCGTTTAACCAACTCCGAAACGACCAAATAACTCCTTTTTTCTTTACTCATATTCACCTCTTTGTTAATCAATATGCTATAAGTATAAACATGGTCGGGAAAAACACAAGACCAATATGAACACCTACCCATCACCGCACATAGAACAGATGAGCAAGCGCACACAACGCCACTCGACAGAAGGTATAAACCATTTAACACCAAAGCTATAAACCATTTAACACCAAAGCTATAAACTATTTAACAATCAAAACAGGAAACCCAACATGAAAACAATAACCCAAACATGGATACAAACAAAAATCACCCTCACCCAAGCCCCGTCACTCGCCGTCCCCAACCAACACGGCCTGACCAACATCTCGCCCGCAACCATAAAATGGATGACCTACGCCACAACCCGTCTTACCCGTCACATCGGCAACCTAGAAATCAACACCATCACCCCCAACCACATCGCCGACTGGCAACAACACGAAATGAGCCGCCCCATCACCCCCAACACCGCCAACAGCTACCTCCGCGCCATCAAAGTCATGTTCACCCGCCTGCAACGCAACAGCACCATCGGCACAAACCCCGCCCAGCCAATCGACTACTGGCCTGAGCCAACCCCAACACCCAAATCAATCTCCCCAGCCCACTATCACACCATCCTTGCCACCACAACCAACCCCCGCAACCGCGCCATCCTCGCCGCCCTCTGGTCAACAGGATGTAGGCTCGGTGGCCTCATATCCATGCGAATCGACAAAATCCAAACCACGCACACCGACGCAGGCCAGCCACACCACGCCCTCTACATCACCGAAAAAGGGAAGAACGGCAAACAAAAACCCCGATGGGTATACAGCAAAGGCATGGAAGCGATCATCATCCAAACATGGCTGAACACCCGCCCCGCCTCACGCACACCCGCCCTATTCACAATCGGCAGCAAGAAACCACGTCCACTCACAAAAACGGCCGTTTCTCACCTTTTCCACACCATCCGCCAAAACAACCCCAACCTAATCCACGCCAACCCCCACGCCTTCCGTCACGCATTCGCCATCCGCAACCTAGACACAGGCCGAGACATCGCCCTCGTCTCACAATGGCTGGGCCATCACAGCCCAGAATACACCGCCAAAATCTACGCCATCCGCTCTGAAGAAGAGCTGCGCCGCGCCTATTTCAGCCAACTGTAACCTATTTAACACCCACAACGCCAAAGCCATGATAAGATTTAATTATCGTGTGGAAGCGATATGGTAATAACATTTTGAATTACGCCCCTTTTTGCGAACGGCTTTTACCAGCCACTTCCACCGCAAAAAGGGGCGTTTTCTTTTCAGATGAACAATGAACATACCAACACAAAATCCTTTTATAGTAGCTGAAAATCAGATTGTAACTGGCCGTAAAGAACTCACCGACGAAGCCATAACTGACCTAATTCACGAATTTCATGGTGAAGATTCTGAAATAATAGCAATCGGTCGCGGTGGCAACATCGGATGGATAAGAGTGAATTGCTGGATAGAAGATGACTTCGGTGACTGTTGGGTATGGATAACAAATGATACAACAGAATGGCAGTTGGTATGGTCAGACTGGATGATAAATACATATGAGGTGAAATAATGACAACAACTAGAGTTTTAGATAGAGTTTTAGAATTTAATGATGGGGAGCATGTTTTGGTAAGTGGGGACACAGATACAATTGATCTAATTGCTGGCATATTGAACACCTACACCGATACGACAAAGCAATTGGAGGAATCGACTGCCTACATTGTAGGAATCAAAGCGGTTGCTAATCAGGCCGTGACCGACCTGTTGCCAATTATGAGCTATACGGAAGGGGTGGACGGCGAAGAAATTATCCACGCCATGATACAACAAATCGCCGACAAACTAATGGGGATTGTAGAAACGGAGCAAACGGCCGTTTCCGACGACAATCAAACCTTCCTCGAAGGATTAAAACGCAACCTAAATAATCAAGACCGCAGAATGACCAGCCATCCCGTTTATGCCGTTGAGCAGCGCATAAGAGAATTTGGATTCGATTCTGATTATGCAGATGATTACAAATGGATCAACGATGATGATGATTATGCCATTGCAGATGAAACAAAGGCGGACGCACTTGATAAAGAATACGCAAACGTATTCAGCTACAGTGAAAAAGTGGGCGATTGGAAAAAAAGATATTACAAAGACCACTGGGAATTTGTAACAGCTTGCTTCACCGAAGCTGGATGCAAAAACTACCTGAAAATAAACGCGCACAATCTTGGCAAAACACGCATCTATGTTCACAGCGCATGGCGAAATAACGAATGGATAACGCTCCGACATCACCTATCAGGCGGAGAGCAACGAGAATAGATTTCAGCCGAGTAACTATAACAGCATCCTACGCTGTTATAGTTACCAAAAACGGCCGTTTTTCACCTATCCTGAAATACCGTACAACTCCGATAAACGGCCGTTTCCAACAGTTAATAATTAAAAATTCATTATTCATTATTCATTATTAAATACCCATAAACACAAAAAGCCCCGCATAAAATATGCGAGGCTCTCTGCTTAACCAATACAAAGGAGTTGAGCGTCCATTAAGACCCCAGCAGTATATCACAAAAAACGGCCGTTTTCCATCTAATATAAATCATTCCACGAACTCCCATCATATCCCTGGTGCTTGTTTGTGGTAGAGTTGTATCGCAAATCACCAGCAGCGGGCGTATCTGCATTGTCAGTAATTCGCAATCTGCCGTTGATAACAATGAGTTCGTTGTCAAATTCGCCATAGACTAACGACGATCCATTGTACCCAATTCTAAGACGGGAGCTCTCCGTTAAGCCTACCCCCGTCTTATACCCGAAATACATATTGAGATCACCGTCTGACAGGTATCCGGCCTGCGAGCCGACGAATAAACATCGTTCATGATCATTGCCACGTCCAGCGAGTGCACCAACGCCCACGTTATCGTTTGATAAAATATCACGAAGCGCGGAATGCCCAATGCCGCAATTATTTAAGCCAGATACCAAAGATGTTATTGAAAAGCTACCAATTCCCAAATTTTGCTGACCATCTGCGACAGAATGTCCCGCACGCGCACCAGCGCATACATTGTTATGCCCGCCCGCCAGCGAAGCGAGAGAACCGTCCCCAATTCCAACAGAATTTACCGCAGTAGCGGAGGAATTGCCCGCATTATAACCAGAAAAAAAGTTTGTTATACTCGTCCCTTTGTTTGAAAACACAACTCCATCTTTATTCCAGCCCCCAACTTCGCCCCCCCCAAATGAACGAATGGATTGGATCGAATTTGATTGCGCGCTACTTGCTTCTACAATAAGCTGAACTTCATTAGAATCACCTTTTACATGCACCTTCCCCTCTGCCTCACCAGTGCCAATGCCAACGCTATCTTCACCAACTGATAGAGACGTAACCCCATCATCCGGATTGCGTTCCCACGCTCCCCAGCGGCCGTCACCCTGCGCCAGCGTAACAACCAACCGTTCCAACTCAGCAACCCGCAACCCCAAATCATCCTGCGTGTCCAAAAAATTATCAGGAACCCGATCCCGCTCTAATCCATCATCCATCACTCACCTCTCTCACAACCAACGCCGCCACACCCTGCTCAGGCAAAAACGAACGCCCCAGCACCTTCACCCGTGAAACCGTGCCACCAAAACCGTAACTATGCAGCCACGCCACCACGCTGTCACCAACACCATAATCAGCAAACGCCGCTGGAGCCAAATCAATAGCCGCCAAATCAAACAACTCATGCGGTTGCGCCCGCTCATCCAAAATAATCTCAGCCGAGCCATCCAGCGTCACCTGCGACGTAACCCCGCCATGCACCTCACTATACTGGCGCAAGCCATAACTGTTGATAGAGGCCAAATCAGCCGCCTGAGCAATCAGCCGCCCATCACCCCATCCCGTCGATCCCGTGCCAGTCACATCAGCACCCGCCAATGTAATCTCATTATGCAATGGCCCCTGCTCGTTGAAATTATTCACCTGCACATTATGCCCCTCAAGCATGGCGATGTTTAGCTTGTCAGCCCCGTGCCGCTCATATAAATGCGCCACAAACGACAAACGGCCGCTAACCAGCGTCGGCTCAACCGCAAAATCAGCCTCAGACAATCGCCCACAAACCGATTTTGTAATAATGTCATATAGCGAATCCAAATGGTAATCGGGCGAGTGAATGTCACCGCCGCCCCAAACATCCCCAACAGCAATGCCCATCCCTGCCACGGCGTTCGCCTCATTGATGACCGCCGCGAATATCTCGCCCACCGTCGCATTCGTAAAATACCGCCCCTTGCCAGTCCGTCGCAATGCCAGAAGATACGCTCCACTATACGCGGTCAACGCAATATCGCCATCACCCCATTTGCGGGGCAACTCAAAAACGCCGCCCCAATCAGGAAGACCATTGTCAAACTGAATTAACACCCGTCCGCCAAACTGCAAATTATCAGCAACGGCCGTTAAATCATTCCGTGAAATAACCAAATCAGCACGGCCGTACTTATTCAACCGTTCGCTAACGGCCGTCACCCGCGCCGCCGTTTCCGCCAAAACCAGCCCTGTCTTATCTGCCAAAAGAACTCGCACAGTCATAAAGTCACCACTTAACAATTCATTATTTATTATTCATTATTCATTATTCATTACGAATACCGCCGCTCTTCCCATTCAACACCAATGGTCACGCCCGCCGTCCCCACATCATCAAACCTGAAAACATTGTCACCAGTTGGCATCCGCAACCAATGCAACCTCGTACCACCAACAGGATCGACCGCCCGAAATTGGTTGCTGCCATTCTCCAAATCAGTAACCGTTTTCAAATCAGTGTTCACTTGCAACGTCTCATTCAGCCCCGTCGTGTACGTCAGCAAAATACTTTCACCCGTCTCCTCATTGGTGATGGTTGCCGCCAACAGGTAATTATTTTGTTCTGCGTTGACGGTAATTGCTGGCGTATTTGCTCCAAGGGTTACCACAACTACACCAGCCTCAAGGTATGCAGTTGATGCCACAGGTGTTCCATCAAACGACACTTCAAGCCGTATACCGACTTCTATCGCCCCGCTCGACAAAAAATACATACCCCCCCACGATTGCGGAGTTGCATCTATGGTGGGGGCAACTACGGGAGCCTCAACAGACTCGATAATCCCATCAGACGATATAATGCTGCCAGAAATCCACCCCCTGCCAACTAATGTTTCGTATGTATACCCATCTGTAAAAAGAGCGGCGTGTATCCCGCATGCATTACGAATATACATATACCCAGTACCATACTTTGTATCCCACACAGAATTATCGACAGTGACATTTGCCTTCGCCCATGGGTCTCCAGTATCAAAATATACATTCCCAGACTCAAAAGCTTTTGCCCACGCCCCCGGCCGTCCCAATCCATCCTCCCCAAAGTAAGCATAATTCCATGAGGTGTTATAGCTCGTCAAGTTAAACACAGGCTCATAATTAGAATCAACAGATGGAGCAGTCGCGGCCGCATTGCCATAAACCATCCACACATCATGCTGAATCCACTCCACATCCGCACTCGCACTATGCCCCGCCGCCGCCGTCCCCTTCTGCGCCCTGCTGACACCAGTAAACCGTTTCAAGCTGTCATTTTTAGCCGCATAAGTAAACGCCTCAGAACCAATCAGTAAAATTCCCGCATTGGGAAATCCGCTCACATCCTCATTCACGTCAATCGTTTCAACAGCGTCGCCAATCAACATCGCCGCCGCCAGCGTCACAACTTCCTGCGCCACAAAC
>QMVM01000126.1 GCA_003661105.1 Methanosarcinales archaeon
GAACTTGCAGAAATAATTGGCGTAACCACACGTTCAATCGAAAGAAACATCCAAACCTTGCAACAGGATGGCAAACTTATAAGAATCGGTCCGGATAAAGGAGGATATTGGAAGGTTATAGGGGGCTAAGATATGACAACCGTAGGGCAAACAGAACGCATCACACAGAACCGCGTGGTAGAGTTGTTTAAAGATCACTTGGGCTACAGATATCTCGACAACTGGGAAAAGCGTGAAAACAACAGCAACATAGAAGAGTACATTTTACGCCAGTACTTGGTTAAAAAAGGCTATAGCAAAACCCTTATCGACAAATCCATCTACGAACTTGCCAGAGCAGCCACCAACCAAAGCAAGAGCCTCTACGACATCAACAAAGAAGTATACACCCTGTTGCGTTATGGCGTAAATGTAAAGGAAGAGGTGGGGAAAAACACCCGGACCGTTAAGCTGATAGATTGGGATGGTCCGCTTGAAAACGATTTCGCCATAGCCGAAGAAGTCACCATCAAAGGCGAAAATAACAAACGCCCCGACGTGGTGCTGTATGTCAACGGCATCGCCCTTGGTGTACTGGAACTTAAACCAGCACCGTATCAGTTTCCGAAGGAATCCGCCAGAACCTTGACAATCAAAAGCAAGCATTCATCCGCCCGTTTTTTGCCACGATCCAATTGATAATGGCTGGTAACGATACTGAAGGCATCCGCTATGGTGTTATGGATACCTCTGAAAAATACTATCTCAAATGGAAAGAAGAAAGCAACATAGAAAATATTCTTGATCGGCACATTACTCAACTATTCCAGAAAGAGCGATTTTTAGAGCTGTTACACGACTTCATTGTCTACGACATGGGTACCAAAAAGATATGCCGTCACAATCAGTACTTTGCAGTCAAGGCATCGCAAGAAAGCCTGCGCAGACGCGAAGGCGGCATCATCTGGCACTCACAGGGCAGTGGCAAAAGCCTGATCATGGTCTGGCTCGCCAGATGGATACGCGAGAATATCGACGATGCCCGTGTACTCATCATTACCGACCGCGATGATCTGGATAAGCAGATAGAAAGAGTATTCAAAGGCATTAGTGAAGGGATTGTCCGCACCAGAAGCGGAAAGGACTTGATTGAAAAATTAAATGCAGCAACACCGACGTTGTTCTGCTCGCTTATCCATAAATTCACCAACAAAGAAGAAGCCGATTACGATAGCTATATTGACGAGCTTAAAAAAAGTCTGCCCATAGACTTCAGGGCAAAAGGCGATATCTATGTATTTGTAGACGAGTGCCACCGCACACAGTCAGGTAAACTGCACGACGCCATGAAACTCATCTTGCCAAATGCCCTGTTCATCGGTTTTACCGGCACGCCCCTGCTTAAAAAAGATAAAAAGAAGAGCATCGAAGTGTTTGGAACATATATCGACACCTACAAATTTGATGAAGCAGTCAAAGATAAAGTGGTACTTGATCTGCGATACGAGGCACGAAACGTTGACCAGAATATCACCTCACAGGCAAAGATCGACCAGTGGTTCGATGCAAAAACCAGTGGATTAACCGACTACGCCAAAACAGAACTCAAAAAGAAGTGGGGAACCATGAAGCGTGTCTTAAGCTCGCAATCCAGGTTGGAAAAAATAGTAGCCGACGTTCTGCTGGACATGGAAATGAAAGACCGCCTGCAAAGCGGGGCGGGTAATGCCCTGCTGGTATTGGGCAGTATTTATCAGGCACGTAAATAATAGGAACTGTTTCAGAATTCCGGTTTTAAAGAATGTGCCATCATTACATCATATACACCCTCAATAGATGATATAAAAGGCGAAAGTACAGGCGAAGACACACTTACCGACAAACTGAAAAAATACGAAGTGTACCAGAAGATGCTGGATGGCAGAGATCCGGAGAAGTTTGGAGATGAAGTGAAAAAGAAGTTTGTAGATGAGCCTGCGCAGATGAAATTGCTCATTGTAGTGGATAAACTGCTTGCAGGGTTTGATGCCCCTCCAGCCACCTATCTCTACATTGATAAAAGTATGCAGGACCACGGGCTGTTTCAAGCAATATGCAGGGTAAATCGGTTAGATAGTGATGATAAAGAATATGGTTACATCATAGATTACAAAGACCTCTTCAAAAGCCTTGAAAAGGCAATAGACGATTATACCTCTGGAGCATTCGATGCGTATGAACACGAAGATGTGGCAGGTTTATTGACGGGCAGATTGGCAGCAGGCAAGGAACGGTTAGACACTGCACTGGAACAAATCAAAGCATTGTGCGAACCAGTGGTGCCACCAAAAGATATTGAGGACTATCAACATTATTTCTGCGGGAATACGGAAAATAAAGACGAACTAAAAGAAACCGAACCAAAACGTCTCGCATTATACAAACATACTGTCGCCTTGATCAGAGCTTATGCCGACATTGCAAACGAAATGAGGAAAGCAGGTTATACACCGGAAGAAATTGAACATATAAAAAGGGATGTAAAGCATTACGAAGATGTGAGAAGTGAAATAAAAATAACAAGTAGAGATTACATCGATTTAAAGGCATTCGAGCCAGCCATGCGCCATTTGATCGACACCTATATCGGTGCAGAGGAGAGCGTTATAATTTCTGCTTTTGATGACCTGACGCTGATCGATTTGATCGTAGAACGAGGGGTGGATGCTATAAACGCACTACCGAAAGGAATAGCCGGAAACAAAGAAGCCGTGGCGGAAACCATCGAAAACAATATGCGCAGGCTGATAATCGATGAAATGCCTACCAATCCGAAGTATTACGAGAAGATGTCAACGCTTCTGGATGAATTGATCAAAGAACGAAAGGAAGAAGCCCAAAGCTACAAAGAATACTTAGCCAAAATCGTCGAATTAAGTAAAAAAGTAAAAACGCCAGCCGATTCACCTACCTACCCTAAAAACCTGGATTCCAACGCCAAAAGAGCACTCTACGATAATTTAAATCATGATGAAGAACTCACGATTGCTCTGGATGCTGAAATTTGTCATACGAAGAAAGACGGATGGCGCGGTAATCCGATAAAGGAACGTGAAGTAAAAAACGTAATACGAAAACACATCGATGACGAGGATGAAGTAGGCTGTGTTTTTGATTTGGTGAAAAATCAGAACGGGTATTAGTATGTATCAAATTACAGTGGGCAATATATCGATAGATGTGGTGAGAAAGGATATTAAAAATCTGCATCTTGGGGTATATCCACCAGGCGGCAGGGTGCGCATTGCTACACCTCTAAAAATCGGTGATGAGGCTGTTCGCCTTTTTGCCATCTCAAAAATGGCGTGGATAAAAAAACAGCAATTGAACTTTGAGGCTCAAGAACGTCAATCAGAACGCAGGTTTGTGTCCGGTGAAAGCCATTATTACAAAAGCGGGCGTTATTTATTAAATGTTATTTATCACAACGCTGCCCCAAAAGTAGAGATTCGCAATAAAACCTATATTGACCTTTACGTTAGAGTTGGGAGTATTTGCGAGCAGCGGGAAAAAGTACTTACGAAGTGGTACCGGAAGCAACTTAAAGATCAGATACCGGCACTAATCGATAAATGGCAACAGATAATCGGGGTGGAAGTTGATGACTGGGGCGTTAAGAAAATGAAGACGAAATGGGGGACTTGCACTCTTACAAGCCGTCGAATCTGGTTAAATCTTGAACTCGTAAAAAAGCCGGAACATTGCCTCGAATACATTATCGTACACGAAATGGTGCACCTGATAGAGCGCAACCACGGCGACCGTTTCGTAGCCGGTATGGACAGATTCATGCCTAAGTGGCGTTTGTATAAAGAGGAGTTGAACCGTTCGATGTTGAGCCATGAAACATGGAGTTATTGAAGTGACTTCCTGCCTACCCTGAATGATCAGGCACCCTTATTTCCCTGATGATCGGCACGCCCCGTCTCCATCGGCGTCCATGCGTGAAGTAATTCCGACCCCGGACGCCTGCATGTCGCGCATGTCACTGGATCGCTGCCTGCGCCGATGTGCAAGAGTCTGCTGAAATTTCCCAAACAGTAGGGCATAAGAATCAAATTGCCGAGACCGTAGTCAGGCAATCCGTTTCATGTACTTCCTGACGAGATCGAGCATCTTCTCACTTTCCGGGACCGCATCCCGGATCTCGTCGATCATCTTTAGAATAACAGGCGACTGCAACCGATCCTTAAGATCATACAGGTACGGGGCACACGGCCTTTTGCCGGCAGTGTGGAACCGCACAAGCTCATCAAGGGATGCCGGCTTAACCGGATCATCAATATGCGGAGACCTATCGATCGCATACACCGCGCCGTTGCCACCGCCATCCGAAAGCGTTCCAAGCCCGTGTACGGTGCAGTAACTGTTCTTATAGTCCTCGATGTATGGCTGA
The DNA here is from genome assembly GCA_003661105.1 of Methanosarcinales archaeon. Classification (GTDB taxonomy): domain Archaea; phylum Halobacteriota; class Methanosarcinia; order Methanosarcinales; family Methanogasteraceae; genus Methanogaster_A. The sequence goes on from QMVM01000126.1 coordinate 4,415, forward strand.
TACTTGATTTTTTTATCCTGTGATATGTAGCCAACCATATCCTCCTTAACCGAATGCGATACTCCAGTGACAACCCCGATGATCGTGGCGTCTGACATCGATACCGAAACAAACTGCCCGGCAAACCCGCTATTCTCGTCACATAATTTGACGGTGTATGTGTCAGCCGACGCCACATGGATGATATCTCCCAATCGCATGAGATGACGTTGTCCTGTATCGGTATTAAATTTGAGCAACCCATCGACTCGGGCAGATCGATGCTGTCACTCGTTCTCCGCGTCCTGCAGGTCTCGGCTCTCTGGTAATTCGCGGGTGTGGGTACTTCTCCGCTCTTCCGGAGGATCTGGTCATGGTAAAGAAGATTAAACCACGTAGGGCATGGAGGGCACAGAGAGTTGTTATTTCGATCTTTCGCCCCCTCTCCGGGACTTCTCTGTACCAGCCCATTCCAGACGTAGAAGTACCCGGAAATCCTCGCGCCACAGCAAATATAACCTGGTTGCGCATGTCAGGGGATTTTAGAGGTGTACTGGAACGGCACACCCTCATCTTCAGTCCATACAGTTATCAGATGGGCTGGAACCATGACCTGGAACGGCGCGCATCATACCACCCATCTTATCGACAAACTTTACTATGTGGCGTATAGTAGTAAAATTAACAAGAGAATCGATGAAAATGTGCGAAGAGATGGTCGAAAGATCGAGGAATCTGCCAAAATGAGATGGTACCATCGAACCTGTATTCTGGTGAGTTATTTATTGGGGATTTCCCCGGTGCTTTTACATGTTACAATCTCTGGGTGTTGGGTGGTGTATCGATCGATTTGTTATGGATTTGGTTTTTATTCTGACGATATAACATTGATGCAGGCAAAAGGTTTAACTATGATGGGTGCGATGTACTGATTACGCACATGGAGTGCAGAACATGATGTGAGGTGTAATATGAACACAAAGAAGTTAATAGGAACAAGTATGATCGTGCTGCTCGTGGTCATGATGAGCGTTAGCATGGTGGCGGCGAATCCGGCTGAAATAGATATACTACCAGATGATGTAGATCTTGTTCCGGGTCAAAATGTGAGTACCACGGCGCATATTTACGAGATGGTATGCAGTGGTTCAGCACGTACGTTGGATGTAAGTGTAACAGCTGGAAATCCTTCGGAGGTAACATATTATATAATAGATAATAATGTTGCTCCAGGCGTAGTAGTAGCGACGGGCGTAGGTAGTGCAAGTTATACATATACCCCTGCAGTCGGTACAACAACATATGACATCATTGTATTGGCAAAGGCGGCGAGTGGTACTGAAGGGAATACGTATACTCTAAGATACTACGATACGGATAGTGGAAATTCCGATGAGGCACTGGCGACGGTTCACACAACAGCCATCCCAGAGTTCGCAACCATCGCAATCCCTGCGATTGCACTGATCGGGCTTGTGCTCTACATGCGAAGGAAGAAGGACTGAACTAAACGAGGGTCCTACTGACCGTCGTTTAACTTTTTTTGATAGCATCCAAATCGTTTTCACCCGCGAAACGTAGATTTCACGCTTCCCAGCGGCAGACTCGCCCATGAATACTGAGACTTTTTAATTTTTTCTGGTTGAGTCTGAAAATGACCGAAACAAGTCATGCATGAAACAAATATCTCAGGCATTCCCCTCAAAGAATAGAAAACAATGACCAAAATTCGTAAACTAATC
>QMVM01000127.1 GCA_003661105.1 Methanosarcinales archaeon
AAGAAAATGCTTGACAGGGTTATTGAGAATATTTAGATTTGTATAAAAGAAGCTCAAAACAAATAACAGCTTATTGAGAAATATATCAGGACATGAGAACTATGTGCAAGAAGAAGAAAACGCAATTGCACTGGCTGTGTGGCGAAAAGGTTTTGTGGTGTATTGGTTGATACCAGCAGATATTGTTAAGTTATCTGAAAATATTATGTCATAACGTAGAGGGATTAAATTTGCCTGCAAAAGAGAAGAAACCTGCTGATGTCAAGGATTACCGCTATGATGAAAAACGAAAGAACAACCCACCTGCTGGGATGGCATCGTATGAACCCGCGGGTGAGAAACAGACCCGAAACTATGCTTACGATCCTCATCTTTCGCCCCAGTTGATATGGGCGGAGAAACCCGGTCTGAGATCGATAGAGATGGAGGACGCATCAGGCGTTGAGGCTGAGACCATCTCTCTCCATGTGCATGAACGCATCAGCACACAGGCGATCCTGAAGGCGGTCAGAAAGCCTGTGCCAAAACAGATGACCCTCTTTGCAGACCCTCAACTGCCGCTAAAGGATGCCGTGCAGTTCTACCAGCACGATATAGACTGGACAAACCGCCTCATTCTTGGGGACTCCCTGCTTGTCGCCAACTCACTCATCGAGAAGGAGCTGATGGCAGGAAAAGTCCAGATGATCTACATGGACCCGCCTTACGGCGTCAAATACTCCAGCAACTTCCAGCCGAAAATCGACCAGCGGGATGTGAAAGATAAAGATAACGATCTCACAAGAGAGCCTGAACAGATCAAAGCCTACAGAGACACATGGAAGCTCGGAATCCACTCATACCTGACCTACATGCGAGACAGACTGCGGATATGCCGGGAGCTTTTGACGGATTCGGGGTCTATCTTTGTGCAGATCAGTGACGAGAACGTGCATCTGGTGCGGTGCTTGATGGACGAGGTGTTTGGGGCTGAGAATTTTGTGGCATTAATCACATTTAGAAAGAAATTTATGCCACTGGGTGCTAAATATCTTGAAGGGGTTTCAGATTATCTCCTGTTATACGCAAATAAAAAAGATAACCTCAAATTATATTCTCTATTTGAATACGTAAATGTAGAAGGGGATTCACATTGGAACTATGGAATTTTGCCGAATGGTAAACGATTCAAACTCAAAACCGAGGAGATAAGTAATCACAAATTTCTGCATGAGGGGGTAGATATATACCAACTATCAAACCTCTATCCTGCGGGTATAAACTCAAGTGGGTTGTTCGAAGTTAGATTGTATGATAAAAAATATTATCCACCCGAAGGAAATAGTTGGAAAACGAATGAAGATGGTTTCAAACGATTGATTGAGGCAAATAGAATAGAACCATATAAAGGTGGGAAAACGCTTAGATATATTCTAAAACTTAGTGACTATCCTGTTTCGCCAATAACGAATTTATGGGATAAAATGCCTTCACCAACCGGTAAAGTATATGTTGTGCAAACAGCAACAGAAGTCATCGCCCGCTGCATCCTCATGACTACCGACCCCGGCGATCTCGTATTTGACCCCACCTGCGGCTCAGGCACCACCGCATACGTGGCTGAGCAGTGGGGGCGCAGATGGATCACCTGTGACACCAGCCGAGTAGCGACATCGATAGCAAGGCAGAGGCTTCTGACAGCCACATATCCTAACTACAAAATCGAGGCAGATGACCCAAATGAGCAGAACCCAAAGGTTGGTTTCGTTTACAAGACCGTTCCGCACATCACCCTCAAATCAATCGCTCAGAACACGGAGATAGACTCAGTAGCAGAACGGTTCAACCCACTGATCGAAGAGACACTGCATAAACTAAAATGTGAGTTGAAGCAGGAATTAAAAGAGTGGGAGGTGCCTTTTGAGCCTGATGGGGATTGGTCAGATGACGCGAAATACCTCCATACCCAGTTTATTAGGTTGAAGCGTGAGAAACAGACCGAGATCGATAGGATCATTCAGGAGTACGCGCCGCAGGAGATCCTCTACGATCAGCCCGAGGTGGATCAAAAAACCGTCCGGGTATCAGGTCCGTTCACGGTTGAAGCGATACCGCCTCCGATTTATGAACCGGAAACGCCCATCGGCGGTGCGCCTGGGTTTGAAGCAGAGCAGTACGAAGGCGACTCTCATATCGCTGCGTTAATTGATCTTCTCCGGAAGGATGGGGTGACGTTCCATGACAACAAGAAACTTATCTTAGCAACGCTCACCCCACGTACAGGCGGGGTGCTACATGCAGAGGGGGAAGCGAAGAATGGCGAGGAGGAAAAGAGATATGCGTTCTCGTTTGGCCCACTGCACGGACCGGTGAGCGTGCGACAGGTGGAAGACGGCTTAAGGGAGGCGCACCGCGGCGGTTACAATGTAATCATCTTCTGTGGATTTGCCTTTGACCCGGAAGCACAGGCTGCAATCGAAGCGAGTCCACATCCAAGAGTTAAGGCGATGTTATCACACATCAGACCCGATGTGATAATGACCGATGCGAAAGGAGGCAGTCTGCTCAAGACAACAGCCAGCAGTCAGTTGTTCACGGTCTTTGGCGAGCCTGACATTGAACTGGTAAAGGAGGAGGATGGAGAGAACTTTATCGTCAGGCTTCTCGGTGTGGATGTGTACGATCCGCTCACAGGTCAGGTTAACTCCGAGAACGCGGGCAGGATAGCTGCATGGTTCATAGATACGGACTACGACAGGAGAACATTCTGTGTTGCTCAGGCGTTCTTCCCAGATAAATCGGCGTGGAAGAAACTGGAGAGGGCACTGAAAGGCACGATTGACCATGAGAAGTTTGAGATGCTTACAGGTCAGGAATCACTCCCCTTCAAGAAGGGAGAGTCTGGGGAAGTGGCTATAAAAGTGATCGACCAGAGGGGCAACGAAGTGATGAAGGTGATGCCGCTTGTCTGAGAACGACATACAACGGACGAGCAAACAGCTTATTGTCGATGAGCCAATTTTAAATGATCCCTTTGAGGAGCCGACCCGTCATTGGGATTATGATCCGCAGACAAAACACCCGAGAAAAGAAGACTCCAGAAGAGATGCGCATTACTACTTTCGTGCCCGAACGAGAAAGGATGATGCACAGACATCTCTACTTGCCGATGAGGAAGAGATTGTTCTGGAGCCTGCGAACACCATTCGCGCTGAAGTAAAGAAATGGCGAGAGGGCGACTACAAGGGTGCAAGTCCTATAACCCGCAGGCTTCTAAGACACTGGAATGACCCGTATCGTGAGAGGAGGCTCTTTTTCTGCCAGCGTGAGGCTGTGGAGACGATTATATGGCTGACTGAGGTCAAAAAGAAGAATATTGGCATAACTGATATCCCTAAGGATCGTCCAAATGCGGATGAGTTTTCAGAACTAACCCGCTACGCGGTGAAGATGGCAACCGGGAGCGGTAAGACCGTCGTCATGGCGATGATCATTACATGGTCGGTTCTCAACAAGGTAAACGATCCTCGGGCTGATTGGTGTTCCAAGGCGGTGCTGGTTGTCGGACCCAATCTCACAGTCAAAGAGCGCCTCGGAGGTTCTTCAAAAAGTATGGGGACGGGAGAAGAGCCAGAGAGGGCATTGATACCCGGAGCAAAGGGGAACTACTATGATAAGTTCGAGCTTGTGCCTACGGGGTTAAAAGAGCAGCTTGGTCAGGGAAAGGTGATTATCACCAACTGGCATCGTTTCGCACCACTCGATGACAGTAAGAAACGGGATGTTGTACAACGTGGAGAAGAGAGTGCGCAAGCGTTCACAAATCGAGTTTTACGCGACCTGGGACATGCGAAGAATATCCTCGTTCTAAACGATGAAGCTCACCATGCATACAGACCTGCGCCACTGGATGAAAGTGATGAGAAGGTACAGAAGTTAACAGCACAGGAGAAAAAGGATAAGGAAGAGGCTACCGTATGGGTTTCAGGTCTTGACAGGATCAACAAAGCCCGGGGAATCAATTTCTGTGTTGATCTCTCTGCCACACCGTTCTATATTCAGGGCAGCGGATACCCGGAGGGGAGTCCATTTCGTTGGATTGTATCCGACTTTGGACTTGCAGACGCAATCGAGTGTGGGATCGTAAAGATACCACAGGTCCCTGTAGCGCACGATTCTGGCAGGCTCATGCCCGAATATTTTGCTCTCTGGAGATGGATCAACGAGAGATTGCCTGCAAAAGAAAGAGCGACAGGTCGCCGTAAGCCAAAACCCGAGTCGATACTTCGGGAAGCGGATGGCGCGTTACAACAATTGGCTGGTCAATGGAAAGAGAGATTAGAAAACTTCGAGGAAGAGGGGCGGACAGTACCGCCCTGCATGATCATCGTTTGCGATAACACAAATATTTCTGAATTAGTGCATGAGTACATCAGTGGGGAGAGATGGGAAGAATACATCGATGAAAAAGGAAAGAAGCGAAAACGAAAGGTGTACGGAACCGGCAGGGTCTTTCCAGAACTGCTTGGCAATACTTCAAAAGAGGAACGTACAGTACGGATAGACTCAAAACTGCTGGATGAGGCTGAATTCCGTGATGAGGGCACATCCAAGCAAGATGCATCTGAAGCGTTGAGGCACAAGATATCCACCATCGGAAAAGAAGAAGAACCCGGTGAACAGGTGCGATGCGTTGTATCTGTCGGCATGCTTACAGAGGGCTGGGATGCCCAGAATGTAACACAGATATTAGGGTTGAGGGCATTTGAATCTCAACTTCTTTGTGAACAGGTCGTCGGCAGAGGATTGAGGCGAACGCAATATAATGATCTCAAAGTGCCCGAGTATGTAGATGTGTATGGAATCCCATTTGAGGTCATTCCAGTAAAAAAGAAACCTGTCGGTCCTGCCACTCCACCCAAACCAACGACGCTTGTCAAAACGTTGCCTGATAGAGAACACTTAAAGATCGAATTTCCAAGAGTCGAAGGTTTTGTGTATCAGGTGAAGAGAAGAATTACCGCAGAGATCGAGAAGATTGAAATATTGTCTGTTGAACCAAATGTCGAACCAACAGAAACTATTGTCAGTGCAAGAATCGGTTACCAGATAGGTTCTCCGGGCATAGCTGGTCCTGGAGAAAAGGTCACTCAAACCAGAGCCGAGTTCTATGAAAACATACGCCCTCAACAGATTCATTATGAGATCGCACGCCAGATCACTACAACGCTGCTACAATCAGCCGATTTCAAGATACAGTCTCGCCAGTTGCTCTTTCCGCAGGTACTTCAGATAGTTCGGGAATACGTAAAGCCATATCAGGCAGGGGGGCGGGTGGAGTATAATGATGTGGATGAATGTGAGATCGGTCTGGAAAAATATATTCAGCAGATCGTTGAACGATTATGCACGGCAATACGCCCTGATGAACGCGTTGGTGAAGTCCCTCTACTGCCGAGACTTGAGCGATTCCGCCCCCGCGGCTCAACATCGGAGGTGTTATTTAGAACCTCTCGTCCATGCAAACCAACCGTGAAGAGTCATATCAACCATGTAGTCTTGGACACGCATACATGGGAAAGTTCAGCAGCATTCTATCTTGAACAGAGCGATCTGGTCACATCATACGCCAGAAACGATCATCTGGAATTCACCATCGACTATGAATTCAATGGCAGTCAACACACGTACACGCCCGATTACCTCGTTAAACTGGCAGATGGAACTACATTGGTTCTGGAAGTAAAAGGGTATGACGATGGACAGACTCGCGCAAAACATGAAGCAGCAAGACGATGGTGCGAGTCAGTGAGCAACTGGGGGAAAATGGGCAGGTGGGAATTTAGAGTATGTAAAGATCCAAAACAAATCAAAAAGATATTGAATGAAGTGATTGGGGAAAAGAAAGAATTGTCAGGTCTATGAACAATGGCCTGTCCTACGCCCCAACCACGCACCTACTATTTCATTGCAGGGTGATAAGGTTGAGATTTTAAACCATAATAGATTAACTGGAGATAAGATGATAACAATAAAATCAGATTTTTTAGGCATAAAGCTATCCAATCCGCTTATATTGGCTTCAGGCAT
>QMVM01000128.1 GCA_003661105.1 Methanosarcinales archaeon
GATGCTTCCGAATGGCCAGGAGATTATGATCACTGAAACAGGCATGATCGCTCTTCAGAAGGAGTATCAGGATTACCAGCAGATATTCGGAGGCGTTGATGAGATCAGGCTGGCTGGCATGGTATGCACCGGACTTGGCGAAGGAAGATACTACACCATGCTCGATGGTTACCTGCAGCAGTTTGAGCAGAAACTCGGATTTACGCCATATCCCGGAACATTGAACATCGAATTAAATCCTCACAGCGTAAATACGAGAAAACAGCTGGATGCCATGAAAGACATTTACATAGAAGGATTTGAGGATGGGGTTCGAACATTTGGGTCTGCGAAATGTTTTAACGTGAAAATAGATGGCACAAATGGCGCAATCATCATCCCGAACCGAAAGAACTATCCCGATAACATAATCGAGGTCATGGCGCCTGTGAATCTCAGGGAGCATCTGCGGGTCGATGATGAGAGCAAGGTGGAGGTAATACTATGCAGAACCTAAAAAACGCAATCAATGCGATTAGAAACGACCAGATGATACTGTTGTACGACGCCGCGGATCGCGAAGGCGAGACTGACTTTATGATACCGGCAAGATCGATCCGCCCGCGGGACATTGCAGAGATGCGCATCTACGGCGGCGGGCTTTTGTGCGCCGTGATGCCGGATGCGGCTGCCGAGCGTCTCGGGCTTCCGTTCGCTGCTGATATTCTCAGGCGACTGCCAGATCTGGCACATCTCGCCGAAGGAGACCTGCATTATGACACCCGTTCCTCGTTCTCACTCTGGGTGAATCACAGGGACACGTTCACAGGCATCCCGGACCGGGATCGCACGCTCACCATCCGCAAACTGGACGAGATCGTCAAGTCCACGCTTGCCGGGGATGCGGTTGATTTTTCGAGCGAGTTTCGATCCCCGGGTCACGTTGCAGTACTGCGCGGTGCAAAAGATCTATTAAAAGAGCGTAAGGGGCAGACCGAACTCTCGATAGCGCTTGCAGAACTTGCAGGCATAAACCCGGTGCTCTGTATCTGCGAGATGCTCGATTCAGAGACCGGGTATGCACTGACAAAAGAGGACGCGAAAAAATACGCAATGAAAAATGATCTGGTCTTTGTGGAAGGAGAAGAGATCGTATCCGGATATAAAAAAGGTTGAGCGCATTAAGCACTCAACGCTTTTAACCTTTCGATGTTCTTCAGCGCTTCTTCCATCTCTATCTTCTTTTTCGCCGACAATTTCAGTATAATGTCACCGATGGGGATGTTAAGCGAATACACTTTGTAAGGGCGCCCTTTTCCCGGCTTCTTCTCGTCGGTTTCGGCGACCCAGCTGTGTGCGCGCAGTTCCCGCATCGCAATACTGACTTCTGGCTGCCTTAAGTCCGAGCCGACCTCGAGGTCTTTCGACGTCGCAGTATCGACGCCTTTCAGATATGCAAGCACTTTGGCAGTATTCCGTTTTAGTCCTTGTTTGATCAATATGTCGACGAATTCCTCATCGTCGTCGTCCAGTACCTTAACTGATAAATCTTTCATGTGCTATCACCATCTCCGAATATGTAATTATCACATATAAATCTTGTGGTTAAAAACAATATATACTTGTTATTTCTTTGCCCCTTCAAGTTCCCCGTGCAGCGCAATCGATGCCGTACTCAGGAACTCGGACTGCTTGTCCTCCGCGAGATTCCCGATTCTGGACCGGACCGCATTCTCGTAATGCTGGATCACGGTGTCGTTATCGATCGATCCGATCGAGGACAGTTCCAGCGCAAGCAAGTCCAGCGTCGATAAATATATTCTTGGTCCGAGTGGGACTCCAAGCTTCCGCATGGCTCTCGTGGCGCTCACGAGTGGGTGGACTATCGATTTCAGGCGGGATGCAAACTTTTTGTAGTAATACACCGTATGTTGGGCTGCAATCTTAAGTTCAGTCTCCTTATCAGGATAATTGACGACAATCCTTGCGTTGAACCGATCCAGGATGTGCTGCGGAACCTCGGTGATGCCTGAGATGTCATAGGGGTTCATGGTTGCAATAACGTTCGCGCGAAGCGGTTTGGTGATTGGGGTCTTTGGAAACGAGACCTGCCACTCCGCCATGATCTCTGTGAATATAATCAGCGTGTACTCGCTGAAACGGTTCAGTTCATCGACATACACGATTCCCGGCATATCGCTGCCATGCGCACTAAAGAGCGGTCCTGCGAGGATATCCATCTCGCCTTTCCGGTACTTCCCGATATCAAGGTCGCCAATGAGATCGCTTGGAAGCGCATCCTGACTGCCGGTCACCCGCACGTACGGGATGCCTCCAACCTCTTTTTTCAGGGAAGAGACCATCTGATTAACAGCAAGCGTTTTTGCTGTGCCAGGAGGTCCCTCGATCAAGAGATGGAAGCGAAGCCCGAGTTTTATTGCTTCTGCGAAGAGGTGGAGGTAGTGCTTCATCTCCTTCTGCCCGAATACTACAAGTTCGACCATGTATGGCAATACGGGGTGCGGCATCAAAAGGATTTGTATATCCAGTCGGGTGCATAGAGTACCGGATACGGCAAAAGAGCATAAAAATGGCTCTTTGGTTCTTCAGGATTATTACCGGAATTCAGCGTTATTATGGCAGTTGTGGTTGCGTAAGACGATCCGACGTTCCCAGAAAATAATAAAAACACTCGAAGATCACTATCGCACCAGCACATCCCCGTTTCCGGTTATGCCGACCTCGAAACCGATCACCACCACCCTGTGCCGTATCTGCTTCTCCGCGAGATCCCTAATTCTTGATGCAAGCGCAACTCCGTCATACCGCACATGCACACATAAGTTCTCGGAATCGGCTCTTTCGTAGACCATTCCGACCAGATCGCCAAGACGCGTCCCCACTGCTACCTCGAACCATACCGGCGCATCGAGCGTTTTTATAAATTTTATGGTATTTTCAGCCTGCTCTATGTTCTTCCGTGCCATCTTTTCGATGGCAGAGATGTTCTGCTTCGTCGTGCCCAACCCGGATGCGATCTCCTCCTGCGAACGACCGTCATTCCGCAGTCGCAGCACCAGCATCTGCCTTTCGGTGAGATTTGTATCGCGTACTGCCATCGAAAGATTCTGGGCTTGCATGATATATCAAGATATGGACTGCTCTTATGCTAATACATGCAAATCGTTTGTGTGCGCTGGCAGCCACAGAATTCAAAATAAAAAATAAAAACAACACCCCCGGATCTCTCCGGGGATCGCCTCTCGAAAGTCTTTAATTAAAACCGTACTCGATCGAAAGATCGCCCTGCTCGCTTGGCGGCACGGGTCTTGAGACGAGAACATATTCCGCTTTGTCTGACAGGTACTCCATGATCGACCTTGACCGATCCGGGTCGAAGGTGTTCATATTGTCATCGATCACGAAGAACGGGAATGCGGGGATGTAATTCTCCTTCGCGGAAATCTGGAAGACAAGACCAAGCGTCAACTGTTCCGCCTTACTGAGACTTGAGAGCGACTGCTTCTTTCCGCTCGCATGTTCCACGACCGCATCAAGCGAAGTCAGCCTGCCTCGCAGGATCTCTTTTGTGATCTTGATGTCGCGGAAGGTTGTGAATCCCATCTCCTTGTAGATGTCGTTGATGTTTTTATTGAAGAGATCCACTGCTCCGAACACCTCGTGCTCCCATTCATCCTTCAGTTCCTCGATCTTCAGCCGCAGGTCGTCGAGTCCCAAACGCTTCTTGTTTGCGTAGTCCTCAAGCGACTCTCCGATCGTATAGTCTGGTATCTCACGAGTGAGCCGGTCCATCTCATTTTGGTTGTTACGGATCTCGTTTTCGTAACCTCCGATCTTTTCGCGCACCTTGTTGAGCTGGTCCCTGCTCTCGGTGCGCACCGTCTTTGCAGCATCAGCATAGTGCTGTTCGAGAATCCCGAGTTCGTGTACCTTCTCCACTATCTCATCACCGACGCCATCACGCAGGTTTTTCCTGTCATCCAGTTCCTTGAGAAGGTCGTTGGAATCGCGCTTTGCTTTATCGCGTTCCCGCCTCTTCGCATTGATCCCCTCGATCCGGTCCGTAAGTTCCCTGATGTCCGCCTTTATGACTTTCATCTCCTCGTCTTCACCGCGTATCGCCTTCGCAAAGTCTGTAGCACACTCTTTTAATTCCTTGCGCCTATCGTCGAGCGTGTTACGAACTGCATCTCCGCCGCATACTGGACATTCGCCCGGGTTTCCCAGCAATGCGTTTGCTTTGTGGAGGAGTGGTTCATCTTTCACACTCTCCGGCAGTGGCGCTCGTTCGGAATCGCTGAATACCTTGTACGCTTTATCAACCACGCCCTGCAGATCATCGAGCATATCCTTCACGGTCTTTAAGTCTTTTTTCTTCCGTTCATGCTTGTGGAGTTCTCCAGCGAACACTCCGACACTTTCATCTTCAGATTTCTGTTCAAAATCGGCAATATCCTCATCGAGTCGGTCATACAGCGCACGAGCCTTCTCATATTGATCCTGGTACCGCTTCACCTCCCCTTCCCGGCTTCTGAGCCGTTCCTCTAGGTCAAGAATCTCCTGCTTCTTAGCGGCAATGTCTTCACCAACTTTTGTAAGATCCCTCGTCCCGGTCTCTTTCTCAATCGCCCCTTCCAGTTCCTGCACCTCTCCTTGCAGTTTCTGGATCTCGCCCCGCATCGACCCGACCTCAGCATCGAGTTTCTGGGCGGTGGTGAGATTTTCGATGTACTCCTCGAGTTCTCTCTTCTTCTCTTCTAACTGGCCTTCTTTCCGGCGGATATCGGACTCAATTTCCTCAGCCCCACTGATACTGTTGACAAACCTGAGCACATCGAATGCGTTCTGGTCGATCTCAAGAACTACCCTGCTCTTTGGCGTGAAGAATGCGATCTTCTCCGCATTCCTCCAATCTTTGCCCGCCTCATCAAAGAATGTGTGATCCTTCGGATCTGCTTGCACCACATCATTTACGCGCCTGAGGTGGCGCACATATTCCTCACCAAGTTTGACGTGACCTGTATCGCTATCGTCGTTTAAGGTATCTCTAAACACATCTCCATTATCGCTGGCAAGACTCTGTATCCCCCGCAACAAACTCGATTTTCCCTTTGCATTCGGCGCGGTGATGCGGTTGATTCCTTTTTTAAGTTCGAATTCATGAACTCCTGCAAATCCACCAATGTTTTGTAGTTCCAGTTTCATCATATCTCCTTATGTAATTATTTCTCATAAAGGTCGCGTTCGGCACGCTTCGCATGTTCTTCGAAACTCTTCTTCTTCATCCGTTCGGTGAGCGATACCCCTGGTTTATCCCCTATCTCAAAGATCGTGTCGATCCGATGCAGAAGACCGGATGAGAGTGGTATTTTTCTACCATCCTTTGTGTATATCAATGCCCCGCTGTCAGAATGCACTTTGTCGGTGTATTCTGCAAAGAACATGTCCACTTCTGCCCCTTTGTCAGATACGAAGAATCCTTTGCACTTATCCTTCTCAAACTTATACACAAACTCACGATATCCGGCCCATTTGATATCTGACCGCTTTAGAACAGCATTCCACCGCTTGTCTGACAACCCCTCCGCGCTTTTTGTGAGATCGCCTGACCCAACCTCTGTGCCGTACAGTTCATCCAGCACCCGCCTCCGGAATGTGTACCTGATCACATTCTTGATCTTCTCATTGAGCTCATTATCGCTGAGGCTGTTCATATCTTCATAGATAGATCTGCCATCGACCACATCAGTGAGCAGGATGAATGCCAGCGTACTCTGGTATCCTGTGTCATCCTCAATAGTGGTACTTGTTATGTTAGAAGACGTTTTTTTCTCCATATAATCACCAAAAGCATAGTTTATTTGCAGTATACATATTTCAACCTTTCGGAGTAGTCAGTGCCTCCGAACCCAAACTCACGATAGTAAAAAAGATCGACCCTATTAGCTGAACCTTTGCCACAGAGCCAGAAAACTCCGGGGTCACTATGTGGGAAGTTATAAGTAATCCCCAACACTCAGATAACACACAAACAGAAAGGAGGTAAAAC
>QMVM01000129.1 GCA_003661105.1 Methanosarcinales archaeon
TCCCCGCTACAAGTAACGGGGCTTCCTGATTCATAGCGGTTGCTCATGCAACCTTTCTCCACAGGCGTTAATTCCGGGCAGTCCGCCCGTACATATCTGTTTTTGATGTTGATTGCGGCGTTGATTCCGTGTTTCAGAAGGATTCCATCACAAGTAATGCTGCAAATCGTTGCAATCCCAACGCAGTCATCCGGAATTGGGGTTATAGAATCGGATGTATCCTCTCTGATGACTTTAATACGGCAGTCCATGTCGTGCTCTGCTAAATACTGTAGAATCTGAAGTGCATCATCAAAATCACTCTTTTTGATAAGCGTTATGTTGGCGATCACCGTCCCGCTCTTAGAGATCGGGTCAAAATCGGTCTGGTAGAGCATCTCTTCAATTCGGGCATGCATAAACCCGATACGATCATGAACCAATGCCTCTTCAATCTCCTTTCTGCCGCGCTCGGTAATAGTCCTACCGGCATATCCGTGTCCTTTGGTTAACCCCCGCTCGTCAAGGCTGCGCAGGTGGTATCGCACGCCGCGTTCTCCAAGGGCATAACCCTGTTCCATGAGGCTATCTGAGATGACCCGAGCACCAACAGCACCTTCATGGGCGTTTATCGTACGCAGGATCGCGATCAGTTTCCGCTGGATCTGGGGATCGTCAGATAATGTCTTGATATTCGGGTTCCACGATTAGGTGTATGCACGATGCCGCGGAAACGAAAAGCAACGGTAACTAACTTATAAAATTCCCGAATTAAACTCGAAGGGGGGTATTATACCCACCCACGAGTCTCCATCGCCTCGACGACACGCTCGATAGCAACCACGTAAGCAGAACGCCGCATGTTCACATCATACTTCTTAGAACCCCTGAGTGTAGCGTGATATGCAGCAGTCATCCTCTCATCCAGACGTTCGTGAACCTCCTCTTCGGTCCAGCAGTACCGGTTGAAGTTCTGCACCATCTCGAAGTATGAGACTGTCACCCCGCCGGCATTGCACAGGAAATCCGGTATCACATGAATACCATTCTCATGCAGGATATCATCTGCATCAGGAGTGGTCGGACCGTTAGCCACTTCGGCAACGATCTTTGCCCTGATCTTTGCAGCGTTCTCCCCGGTTATTACATGCTCAAGAGCAGCCGGGACAAGGACATCCACATCAAGTTCAAGCAGGTCCTCATTTGTTATGGGCTCTGAACCCTGGAAGTCTATGACCGAACCTGTTTTTGCCTTGTGCTCATAGACCGCCTGCGCATCAAGACCCGCGGCGTTGTATATGCCGCCCTTGCTATCGCTGACAGCCACAATCGTTGAGCCAAAGATGGTCTGTCCAAGCAATGCTGCATAGTATCCCGCATTCCCATAGCCCTGTATCGCAACAGTTGCGCCTTTCAGGTCAATACCGAATTCCTTTGCAGCTTCACGTACACAGTACCAGCCGCCGCGAGCTGTTGCGTCGGTACGTCCAACAGAGCCGCCGATACACATCGGTTTTCCTGTGATGACACCGAACTGGTTCTTTCCTGCAATCTTCGAGTATTCATCCATCATCCAGGACATTATCTGGGGTGTGGTGTATACGTCAGGAGCGGGTATGTCCTGATCTGGTCCGATGAACTGAAAGACCTTGTCGATGTACGTCCGGCTCAGGCGTTCCAGCTCACCCTGTGACAGTTCCTTTGGATTGCAGATGATGCCGCCCTTTCCCCCACCAAGTGGTATATCAACGAGAGCACATTTCCATGTCATCCATGCAGCAAGTGCACGGACCGTATCGATCGTTTCATCCGGGTGGAACCGGATTCCGCCCTTGGTCGGACCTTTTACATCGTTATACTGTACACGGAATCCCTGAAATACTTTGATCGTGCCGTCATCCATGCGGATAGGTATTGATACGTGCAGTTCACGCATCGGAACTCTGAGAATCGCGTGTGTACCGGAGTCTAAATTGAGAATGTCTGCGCATATATCCAGCTGTTTCTGTGATATTTCGAATGGGTTGAGTTTTGCCATATACGTTCACCAGATATGGGTTGGTGGTATATGATATATAAAAGTATCGGTTAATGTCTGGATTCGCGGAATGGATCGACCGCCTGCAATATGAGATTCCGGGGCTATGGCAGCCGCACCACCCCATCCCCAATCCCCGAGACCCATACCAAAAAAACAAAGACGCAACAACGCAAAAAAAGCGCGTTTCATCGCTCTGCCGCAAGCAACGTCTCACTCAAACCCCATATCCATCCAGGATCCCCTCGAGCAAGATCTCGCTGCACCCGCACAGATCAGCAAGACGCTCCCGGTGATCTGCGAGCAGCTCTCTCTCGCTCCGGACGTACTCGCCCGGAACCAGTTCGTCGCCGCAGTGCTCAACCAGCCGCCGGATGCTCTCAGGAGTTGTGTCAAGATGGAACTGTAGCCCGATGACCTGGCCCATGTCCCCATACTCAAACGCCTGATTCCGGCATGCATCCGACTCTGCGATCCATGTTGCACCCGGCGGCAGGTCGAATGTGTCACCGTGCCAGTGAAACACTGTGAACCGTTCAGGGGGGCGGCTGAACACTCTGGATCTGCTGGCAGCGTCAGTGAGCCGCACATCGAACCACCCGATCGCAGGGTACTGGTTCTTGCGGATTTTCGCGCCGAGAACGCTTGCGATCAGCTGTGCGCCGAGGCAGACTCCGAGAACGATTTTTCCGGCGTCGATTGCGTCTTTGATGAGACTTTTTCTCTGGCAAGCCATGGAACTTGTCTTCCTCATAGATGTTCATCGGACCGCCCATCACGATCAGCCAGTCGAACTCTTCCGGTTCCGGTAGTGTGGATCGTTGTTGTAGAGTTGTGCGTCCGATATCTGATGCCTTTTCGAGAAAGCCCAGTTCTCGATGTTTCCAAGTCCCTCAAACAGGACGTGCTGCAGGTACTGGGTTCTCATGTGTCTATTCCCCTCACGTCGACCTTGGACAAAACCGCTCGAGCCCGAGCAACTCAGCGACCCCCGCGATACTAATCCCATAAAAGACCGCCTTCTCCTGCGTTATCTCAAGTATCGGCTCGAGGGTCCCGTTAACGACTGTTGTTCCCGTAACAAGCGCTTGAATCGTACCACTTCAGCACCTCTTCCGCATCCGTACTACCATCCAGCACGACAACACCGAATTTCTCCTTTCCGATATTCGCAGGATCCATCCAGTATCTTAAGATCATGCCGTTTGGAAAAGCGCCGTGCGTGTACCGGCTGAAATCCAACCAGTACGATCCTTGACTCCCTGTGCCTCTTGAGAAACTCGATCAGATCCAGACCACACTCCTCAGGACCGGCATCCTTGCAGTGAACGCTTCCCTCGATTATACCGAGGTTTCGCATCACCGCGTTCAGTGTTGCAACAAAGATCGCCCTTCTGAAATTGTTCGTAAGTTCCATAGCGAGGGCATCCAAAAGCGTCCCCTCAAAGTCACCGTACATGTCTGTGAATGCCTGTCCGAAGCTGCCTGCATCATCTGCTCCTTCCAATATACTGCTTGCAAGATTACCAAGCAGGACTCCACTAACTGTTAGATTGTAAAACTCCTGCAGGAACTTTGTATCCAGCATATCATCGGCTCTGATGCCTTCATCGATATAACCAAGTTCTGCCATGTAGTCGATCATCTCCTGAACAAAACCTGCATCGATCTCGGTGGTGTAATTCAGCCGACTCATCGATTTTTTGATGATTTCAGGTTCGGTGTCCAAATCTTTTGCAAGAATTCTGGCAGCATCATCCGGAT
Organism: Methanosarcinales archaeon; assembly: GCA_003661105.1. GTDB lineage: Archaea > Halobacteriota > Methanosarcinia > Methanosarcinales > Methanogasteraceae > Methanogaster_A. The sequence goes on from QMVM01000129.1 coordinate 3,782, forward strand.
TCTCGTTCACCCCTGTAGTTGCCCTCTCTGTCACCCGAACCAGACTTCTCACGGTTTCAAGATCATTCTTGATCAGTTCCCTCTTGACGATGAGGACGCTGCCCTGCATCTCATACCACAGTTCATGGCTTGTGACGAGCATCGTAAAGCCCTTTGACTCGGCAACGGTTGCGTGGCGTTCAGGCAGGAATGCAACATCGATTATACTGGTTTCAAGAGCAATCACCTGCTTAAGTGGATTCATCCGCTGAATCCTGACATCTTTGAGGTCATATTCCCTGATCATACGGTTTAGCAGGAGATCCGCGGGACCTCTTTCTCGTACGCAGCCTACGGTTGCACCATTCAGGTCAGGGATGTTTATGGTACATGGGCTTGCAACCAGACCATAGCCATGTTTGCGGGTTCCGGAAACGATCACCAACGGAACACCTCTTGCGTATGCCATTATGGCAGGAGCAAGGCAGATATACGCGACCGTTATATCGCCTCTTGCAAGCGCACTGGTAAGTCGCATCCCGGTGGCATAGCTCTCATACGTGATGAGGTTGACCCCAGCGCCTTCGTACCAGTCGTTCTCCTTTACCACATACGCACATGCGGCGTGGTCATTGAACTCCACAGCCATCCCGATGCTTTTGGTGTCATCTTTATGGGTGCATCCTATGGTGAGGATGGTCAGGATGAGGAGTGTTATGCCGATGATACTTACCAGTGAGTGTGTTCGATCTTTCCTTTCAGAATCATTACACTTGGTTTTGTCATCATAGATAGCCATAAACACAGTAAAGAACTTATCGAAAGTATCTGATTTTTTAAGTTCTATAAACAGTATATTCAACACATTCTTATCGCCAAAGGGATCAAAGTCACTAACAACCACATTAGAGAAATATTCAAAGGCATCTTTGATATTTTGTACATTCACATTGTTATAGGAGAAATCAACGATCCTGCAGTCGTTCTTGTATTTGGTAGTGCGGTTAACGCGGGAAATGGTCTGAATCGCGCTAATGCCTTTAATCTCTTTATCTAAAAACAGCGTATGCAGTTTTTTCTCATCAAAACCGGTTTGTAGTTTTGCCACCACAATCATTAAACCATTTTTATTAAGCGCAAAGCTTTGCATTACCTTCTCTTCACTCAAACCACCATTAAGAACAGTGGCGCTTTGCTCGTCCTGATTTCTCGAATACACAATATGAATCGGTGCCTCAGCATATTTTGCATATTTGGGTTCCTGAATGAGGGCATTAAAGTGTTTGGTCACCGCTTGTTTATAAGCAATCGCAGATTTAATGGAATACACAGCAAGCATTGCCTTACCTGTTCCGTGTATTTTGCGATACACATCCTTTACCAGCAAATCTGCCACATATTTAGCAATTGCATCAATACGATCACGGTTTTCATAAATCTGTTTTTTTTGTGCATCTTTGTATTCTTTCTCAGTGAAACCTTCCAGCAGATTGGTGGGCAGATCGAACAACATTTTTGAGGCTACAGGCACGATATTTTTCAACGGGTTAAGAATAAAACCATCCTCTATCGCTTCTTTCATGGTGTAGGAATCAAAGGGTCGCCACAGTTTTTCACTTTCTGCATAACCACTGAATTCACCAAATCGCGCAAGTGCATGATCGTCTGGTGTGGCGGTAAAACCGATGATCAAATTCTTCTTTTTACGTATTTGAGAATATTGTGTATTGTTATCAAAGGGATATTGTAATTCATCAAAGATGCTCACCATCTCTTCATGCTGGTCACCACGGTGAGATCGATGAATTTCATCAATCAAAAAAACAATACGTATTTTGGCAAGTTTTTGCAACACTTCAGCATCCAACATGTCACGTACAGAGCCAAACTTTTGTAGATTCACGATCACTATGCGAGTATCGGAAGCAAGCGCCTCTTGAAATGTTTTTTTGTTGCGGGCTTCAACATACATGCGATTGTCGATGTTCATGTTAAGCATTAAAGAGTCGATTTGACTGCGCAGTTGTAAACGATCCACCACGATCATGATTTTGTCATACACATACTCATCATTGCGGCGTAGGTCTTTGAGCTGCAGGGCAGTCCAGCCGATAATATTAGACTTACCAAAGCCTGCCGCATATTGCATCAACAAGGAGTAAACGTTTTTATTGTTGGAATATTCTTTGCGTTTTTTCAACAATTCTTGTTTTTTAGTTTCGGATACGCCGACCAACTGTTTTTCCAGTAATTTTTCAAAATAGTCGTCTTCTTGTTCGTGTTCCAAA
>QMVM01000130.1 GCA_003661105.1 Methanosarcinales archaeon
CAGATTAACGCAGATAGACACAGATTAGCGGTGTAAACCACTTTTCAGACCGATAGTTCTCCATTATGGTAGTTGTGGTTGCGTAAGACAATCCGACGTTATCAGAAAATAATAAAAAGATTCTCACAAAAGCTCTGAGCGTTGATGTACGTATCGTTGGTAACAGTGATCAATTCATGAGTTACAGCATTTAACGCACCCAAAACATTGAACCGCTTTCTACCAGCAGGGGCTTTAATAAACAATCTCTTAAAAGACCACAATATTCCAAGAAAGGGAGCCAGAACGAAGTGTGCGGCGTCCACAAAAAAGACAACTCTCTTGTCGGACATAGCTTCTTTGAGGCGGGGCTCCAGTTCTTCTTTTATGAACTGTTCCTGCTTATCCAGGTCTGCTTTAGCAGGAATCATACCCGCTTTGCGAGGAGCCATTCCAATAGACTTGAGAAACTCCCTAACCCTGTTTTCACTACGCTTAATCTCTGTCAGTTCTTCGATCTTAGCCATAGCCTCTTTAACACTTGCAGGAGGATGTTCACGAAAGTAAGCTTCAATAGTCGTTGTATGTTGCCTCAATTCGCTTTGAGGCTGGTAAAAATTTACTTCTTTCAACCCTTCAATTCCATATTCCAGGTATTTTCGAAGATAGCAGTGAGTGTTCGAAGAGATCCCTGTAAACTTGCGTATTTGTTTATGGCTTACATTCTGGCTCTTCAACCAAAGAGCTTCCATTCTACGTTGAACGCGTGGGTGGGGGTGATGATATCGTTCATAATCCAGCGCTTTCATATCTTCCTCAGTGAACTCAATCTTAATCATGCAGATCACCTATTGAGATTTGTATCTCAAACTAAAAAGTAGTTATCCGCATACTAAATATGTGCTATGATTCTATCTATAAAAATCGCAGTTTATGGCGGTGCCGAGTATAAGCACTGCGAAGCAGGTCAGACTTGTGCAATCATTGCTGAGATGTTTACAAAAGTATCAACAGGAGATAAAAAAACAGTCATTCTGCCAGACTTGAAACGATATACGCTCACATTCGTTGACGTGTCCCGTCAACTTCATATACTTCATCGGTCAAAGTAGAATGCTGGGTACCATGAATATACACGATCGGATGATCATATTTCTCGTACTTGCACTCTTCCTTGGTGCAACCATGGAGTACGGGCATGGCTCAAAGTTGCTCGGGATATTGCTTTTCGGAATAGCACTTCTTGCAATATCGAGGATGACCCTGAAAGCCACGCATCGCAAGACGCACACATGGTACGCGCTCGTCGGAATCCTCATCATTCTTGCTGATATCATCTATAATGTGTACAACCAGAGTGAACTTGGCACACTCGACACCATGACATTCTTGCTCGGGCTATCATTAATCGCATCAGCAACAAAGCGCGAGGACATCCGGAGCATGGGGGAGTTCGGCGTATATGTGGCGATCACGTTCATCGCACTCTTCACGCTATTTTACGGCACATTCGAAGAGTTTATACACGAGTTTGATCACTATGCCGTACTCATGCCGTCGATGCATCTGATCAAACTGATTGGAATCTCTGTTGATGTGATCGGAACTGAGACCGTCTGCCTCCATGCGCCTGCAGGGGATATCACACTCACCATTGGGGGGCCGTGCTCCGGGCTTTATTCGATGTTCCTCCTAATCAGTGTCATCGTTGCCTATACCGCCACCGAAAACATCAAGGATTCCCGCAAGATCACAGCACTCCTTATCATAACAATCGTGGTCGCGTGGATCGCAAACCTGCTCAGGGTATCTGCCCTATACCTGACTGCATACCAGTATGGCAACGGCGCGATGATGACGGTGCACACTCATCTTGGGTGGATCATCTTTGTCATAGTTGCGTGGGGGCTTCTGCTTGGATTGTCAAAGATAGAGAAGATGGAAAGGGTGGATAGAAAAGAGAAAAGAGGGAATGAGAAGGGGGAGGAGTAGCGACCTACTTCTGTCCTTTCCTGCGAATATAAAAGACGAGCCCCGGAAGCGAGACCACAGGGATTGCGGGGTTACGAACTCAGGAATCAGTGATACCGATTCGAGTTTGATGCCCCATCTCTACAGGTGTTTGTTGTAGTATTTGATTACATCACTCCAGTTTATTAGCGTGCTCTTCCGCTGGTTCAGCGCCCGCAACACCTGCAAGCATCACAAGCAGGAATTAATCCGGTGGAAGTGTCCTCTGTTCCAAACAGCGTTTCGGGTGGGGGAACTCTTTTAGTACTCCGGTGCCACACCACTTATGATGAAAGGGGTCGGCAGCAGAAAGTTTGTAGTGTGTCTCACCCTGACCATACTGTATGCGGCGCTTATATTCTACCTCTCCTCCCAGTCGCACCTACCTCAAGCGGCATCAGAGATGAAGGATTTGCTGCACAAAATCGTCAGCATTATCGGCGTCCGCTATTTTCACATATTTGAATTTATAATAAGTCGCCCTGATAAACTTGAACATTTCATGCTGTTCTTCGGCTTCGGCACGCTCTTACGCCTCACAGCGTATCACTCGAGATACCCCTCTATCCGGGAGAACGCGATGCTTGTCACCCTCATGATAGGCATCGGATACGGGGCACTCGATGAGGTTCATCAGATGCTCGTGCCGTGCAGGTCTCCAAGCATCTACGATTTCGTTGCGGACGCAGCCGGCATCGTGTGCGCCCAGATATTCATTGCGCTTGTGATGTGGGTGTATATGTATGTAAAGCTACAGAACGCCCGGAACCGATAGAACGATGGTTATTGCGCCGAGTGCGATGCAGAAGAGAGAGAAGTTCACGCGCTCCGCAAACCTGATCAGGAGATCCATCGTTATGTAGCCGGCTACGAAGGATGTAACGAACATGATGAGGATGTTCGCCGGTTGAACCTCTGAGATCGATCCGATGTCGAGCAGCATTGCGCCGAGAACGACAGGGACGCTTATGAGAAAGGAGATCGTAAGGGCAGTTTTCTGTTCAACATTCCGGAGCAAGAGGGTGGTGATCGTTACTCCGGACCTCGATACCCCCGGGAGGATCGCAAATCCCTGCACAAGTCCGGTTATGGCCAAATCCCTCGTTGTAATCTCCTCGCGCGTCCGGCGTGCACTCCTGCGCGATGGCAGGCGGAGCACGATCCCGGTGAGAATTAACATGGCGCCGATTATGATGGTTGCGCCCTCACCTGAGGTGAACGATTGTTTGAGTACGAGATAGCACGGGATGCCTGTTATGCCGCTGCATCCGGCAGTTATAACAAGAATCCTCAAGAGTCCTGACTCCGGTCTTAAGATCGATAGAAACTCTTTCCTGAACTTTACCAGGACGGCACACATAGTCCCGAGGTGAAGGAAGATCGCAAGGGCTATCGTATCTTCTGGAGGTATGGCGAAGTGCCGGATCATCACGAGTATCGATTGCCCCTCACTGGAAACTGGCAACCACTCGGTTATACCCTGGATGATGCCAAGAATCGCTGCTTGAATCGGATCCATGCGACTATTCTTTTGGCGTTCTCACCTGAAGTATGCAGCGGTACCGATAGCATCCCGCGATCTCCCTCTCCCTCTCCCTCTCTGAATATCTGTAGTAATTGGATAATTATATTATTGTGAGATATATCACATTTAATCTGCGACAGCCCAATCAATTTATATGGAGTACTGCCGGATAAATAGAATCATGAGATCGGTTAGTATGGTCAATACCGGCGCAAATCCGCACATAGGAAAGTTTGTGGTGCTTGGAGAAGACCCGGCAGACTCGGACGCAACTCTTGTGATAGGTGATAACGCGGTCATCCGGTCGCATTCGGTGATCTATCGCAATGTTGTTATCGGGGATAATCTGCGGACAGGGCACGGCGTGTTGATCAGGGAGAGTACGAGGATCGGCGACGACGTGCTTGTAGGTACGAAAACGGTCATCGATGGACGCACAAGCATTGGAAGTCACGTAAGCATCCAGAGCCGGGTGTACATCCCGACAAACACTGTAATCGAAGATCGTGTCTTTATCGGTCCGTGTGCAGTACTCACGAACGACAAATATCCGATACGAAAGGATTATGAACTGCACGGACCCACCCTCTCAAATGGCGCAAGCATTGGCGCAAACGCTGTAATCCTCCCGGGTGTCAAGATCGGGGAGGGTGCGATGGTTGCTGCCGGCGCATGTGTCACGAGGGATGTGCCCGACTGGAAACTGGCGATCGGGTTCCCGGCAGAGATCCGAGATCTTCCGGATGATCTGAAGGTGATGAATGCGATATAGGACAAGTGGTATGGCGATATTATGATTCCGATTGCAAAACCGATGATAGGGTCTGAAGAGATTAACGCAGTGGTAAAGGCGATGGAGTCAGGCGGTTTAGCGCAGGGGCCACGGGTACGGTTGTTTGAGGAGTATTTTGCAGATTATATCGGCGTTTCTCATGCAGTTGCGACAAGTTCGGGAACAGCAGGACTGCATGTCGCGCTTCTTGCGCACGGCATCGGCGCGGGCGACGAGGTTGTGACAACGCCATTCTCGTTCATCGCAACAGCAAACACCGTTCTATTCACAGGAGCAAGACCGGTCTTTGCAGACATCGGTGAGGATTATAACATAGATCCCGAAGGGATTCTCCATGCGATAACGCCGAAGACGAAGGCAGTGCTTCCTGTGCACCTGTACGGCTGCCCTGCCGGGATGAAAGCGATCCGGGAGATCGCAGAGGACCACAATCTGACAATAATCGAAGATGCATGTCAGGCGCACGGTGCAACGTACGATGGCAAGAAAGTGGGGTCGTTTGGAACCGGCGTATTCAGTTTCTATCCTACAAAAAATATGACGACCGGGGAGGGCGGGATGATCACGACCGATGATCCGGGGATTGCGAAGCGGGCACGGATGCTCCGGGATCATGGCTCAAGCAAGCGCTACGTTCACGAGATGCTCGGATACAATCTGAGGATGACTGATATGGGCGCGGCAATCGGCATGGTGCAGCTAACTAAGCTTAACGATTTCAATTCCAGAAGGAGAATGAATGCAGCGCATCTCACAGGAGAATTGGAGCATGTCCATGGGATAACGACGCCGGAGGATGTTTTGGGTCATGTATTTCACCAGTACACCGTGCGGGTTTCGGGTGGGGATGGTGGCAGTGGCAGGGGCAGAAGTGCAGGTGTGGGTGGGGCGGGGAATGGGGGCAAGGGTGGAGTTGGGAACGGTATGAGGGATAGTTTGGTGGCGCATCTTGGCGAGAAAGGGATTAGAACCGGGGTGTACTATCCGATACCGATTCACAGGCAGCCGCTCTACCGGAAACTCGGGTTTCAGGATGGTCTGCCAGTATCTGAAAGATTCGCAGACGAGGTTCTCTCGCTGCCGGTGCATCCGGCGGTATCCGGAGACGATCTGGATTATATAGTCGAAACAATAAAGGACTATTTCGAGAATCATGTTGAGGTGAAATAATGAGGGTTGGAGTAATTGGCGTCGGCGCGATGGGACAGCATCACGCCCGCGTGTATCATGAGATGGATGGCGTGGAACTAATCGGTGTATCAGACGTTGATCGGCTGCGTGCAGAAGAGATCGCGGCGATGCACGGGGTGCAGGCATTCACCGACTACAGAGAGCTCCTTTTATGTGATCTTGATGCGGTGAGCGTCGCTGTTCCAACAACGCTGCACAAAACCGTTGCGATGGATGTCATAAACGAGGGCGTGCACCTTCTCGTCGAGAAACCGATTGCAAGCACGGTCGAGGATGCGGATGAGATGCTATCGGCTGCAAAGGACGCGGGCGTGCGGCTAATGGTCGGGCATATCGAGCGCTACAACCCCGCGGTCGCCAAACTGAAAGAGATTATCGATTCGGGCTTGCTTGGGGACCTCGTCTCCATGAGCGCACGAAGGGTCGGTCCGCACAACCCGCGCATCCGGGATGTCGGGATCATCATGGATCTCGGCGTGCATGACATCGACACCATCTCATACCTCTACAATGTGAAGGCAA
>QMVM01000131.1 GCA_003661105.1 Methanosarcinales archaeon
ACTCATGGGGGGTTTTATATATGATGGGTTTTGATTTATCCAGCATGGAGCGCCGAGAACTCTACCACGATCGATGCAGGGGTTTGCTGCTGGATGGGTGCATATAAGACATCGGTGCAGCCAAACAAAATGCGAAATCGCTATGTACAGGCCCTGTACTTAAGTGCGGGGTTTGGTGACTCCTTCACATACTCTGCTGCGCAGAATTGTGGCATATCACTCCTTCGGCAAAGAGAACTCGGCAGTCACACACCCCCCAAAACCGCACCCATCTTCGCATTTCACCCTGCGATATCCCCTGCGGTCACCACACCGATCGATCCGTCTGCACATCCCAGAACATCACCCGCTCCGCGATCCAACCCTCCATCCCCGAGAGCACCTTTGCAGCGATTGTAAGCCCATCACAAACCATTCATCCACCCTCACGCTCTCGCCGCCAGCCGTGTTCAACCGGTCCAGCAAAAACTTCCGGTCCAGCGATGCCATGAAATACCCCGCTCTCGGACACGATCTCTTCCCGAGAATGGATATATAGACCGCCTGAAACATCTTGCTCGCAGAGATGCTGGATTTCAGAGACCACATACACGAGATCATGCAGGTCTTTGGCTGCCACGCCTCTATGGATGCGGGACGCAAAGCCCTATAATCCCTGCTCTCTGTTCATCCGAAAGACTCTTTACATCATCAGGCAGCGTCTCCTGCACCTCGAATCTGGCAGAGTCGGGCGCGTACGACATAAGCCAGTTCTTGACGTTCAGAACGCACGGTCTAACAGACTCCTTATCATACCCACCGTAGCCGCTCCGGTCGAGCACCTCGCGAATGCCACTGAAGTCGGATACGATCTGCACAGCGGTCACGAGGTGCGTGACTCGTACAAAAATATTAAGTCATGAGAAAGACGAGACAAAGTGCATGTCAGAGAGAATTGACACGGAAGATGCAACAGCAATCGTGAAGAATTATTTTAACGTAGTGAAAGGTGAGTTGAAAGTGGGGCGAATACCACTCATCGATGCTTTGGATTTTAACATCATCAGTGTTGAAACTGTAGACGGATTATGTGTGGTGAAGTGTGAGTTCAGAGAGAATGTGTTCTCAGATAAAAATCTTAAATATACAATTAAATTGAGTATGGAAAAGGGAGATATAATAGAGGTTAAAAGAGATGATGAATAAGCCGTTTTTCAAATTCAAAGAGATTGTACTTGATACGGGGCCTTTATTACTCTATTTAATCGGATTTTACAATGAAAAAGAACTCAGACGATTTAACTATAGTGAAGACGAATTTACACCCCTGTGTATGTTTTTAAGAAACTTCAAAAAGATTTTTGTCACCCCTCAGGTCTTGGCAGAAGTCTCAAATTTAGCTAAAAACAGGCTTAAAGAAGAGAAGTTCTCAGAATTTATAAAATTTTCGATATCTATTCTCGCACGTTTAGGGGAAGAACATGTTGATAAGAACGAAATTCTGAAGAGAGAAGAGTTGCCAATGTTTGGGATAACTGATGTCTCGCTCGTACGTATGGCAGAGAGGAATAGATTGCTTTTAACAGACGATGGTCCTCTGTTCTGGTATTGCAATGGAAAAAACATGCCGATAATCCATTTAGATAGAATAAGGTTCATTTCTTGAGTTTTGTTCACATTATCGAGGATGCCCCGCTCTTCAGAGCAGGGTGGCGCGGCTGGGGCTTAACATCCCATCAAAAAACGCGAAACCCCGACACATCACGTCTTCACACACTCTGCTGCGCAGAATTGTGGCATATCTCCCCCTTCGGCAAAGAGAACCTGGGCAGTCACACATCTCCCAAAACCACACTCATCTTCGCATTTCGCCCTGCGATATCTCCTGCGGTAACCACGCCGATCGATCCGCCCTGCAGATCCCAAGGTCACATCACCCACTCGTGCCTCGATCCGCCCCTCCATCCCCGCGAGCTCCCTTGCAGTGGTTGTAAGCCCAACAAATCATTCATCCACCGTATCCGCTCCGGTTCCAGTGTCGTTTAAGGCGGCTGCTGTACATGTGATCGGGTGAGGGGACAGACACCAGATGACCGTGGAAACCGCGGAACTCTTAAACACAGTCTGATGCTCAGATATATTACATGCAAGACCACGGTGCAGCCGGATCGGATATGATCGGTGACCAACATCTTTTTGATCAGGGCGCAGCCATACATAAGTTTACAATACCTGAGACAGGGACGTCATAAGGTCCTTCGCCGTATCGGAAAGAGAGAAGATGACGCAAACGATCCATCTGATGGATACCAGAGCAAAACAAGCGGACCTGCGAGTTTGGAACCGCGATCTCGGGCGATTGGGCGCAGGAAAAGTTGCAGCGAGGGTTATCGATGAGCAGACCGGATGATACACAGGACTACACACCAGATGAGAGTATCGAGTGGTCTGAGAAGTACAGACCAAAAACACTCGCCAGAATCGCGGGCAACAAAAAACCAGTGAGCGACCTCTGCGCATGGGCTAAAGCGTGGAAACACGGAGTGCCTGACAAGAAAGCGGTAATATTATACGGAAAGCCGGGAATTGGCAAAACAACGGCAGCATATGCACTTGCGCATGATTTTAACTGGGAGGTTATCGAATTAAACGCGAGCGACCAGCGGACAGCGGCTTCGATTGAGAAGGTCGCGGGATCGGCTTCCCGGACAGCAGCGCTCTGCGGCGGCATCCGGTTGATTGTGCTCGATGAGGCGGACAACATCCATGGCAATGCCGACCGGGGCGGGGCGCAGGCGCTTGGTAAGATCATCAAAGGGACCTCGCAGCCGATTCTTCTGACGGCAAATGATTTGTACGGGGTTTCGCAGAGCATCAAGAACCTGTGTGTGCCAATCGCCTTTCGTTCGATGCAGAGCAGGTCGATAATCCCGGTGCTCAAGAAGATATGTCAGAATGAGGGGATCTCCTGCGATATCGATGTTCTCCAGAAGGTCGCAGAGACTGCACATGGCGACGTCAGGAGCGCAATCAACGATCTGCAAGCCGTGGCGGCAGGGAAAAACGAATTGCGCGTCGAAGACGTGGTCACATCTTCACGAGATCCAAGAGACACGATATTCGATGCATTAAAAAAGATATTCAAGGGAAAAGACATCAAAGAGGCGTTGAATGCGACGTACGACATAGACGAGACGCCAGACGATCTCATCCAGTGGGTCGATGAGAACCTGCCTGCCCAGTATCGCGACGCCGATATGGCATGCGGCTTTGCCATGCTTTCACGCGCAGATCTATTTCTCGGTAGGGTCCAGCTCCGCCAGAACTACCGGATGTGGCGGTATGCAGGCGCTATCATGTCATCCGGTATTGCGGTCGCAAAATCCCGCGAATACCCTGGAGCGCGGTTCATGCCGCCATCGCGGTGGCGCAGACTCAAGAGTACCAGGACGAGCCGCCAGATAAGGGCTGCTGTATCGGAAAAGATCGGTATGGCATGCCACACCTCCCAGAAATACGCACAGTTAAACGTCCTTTCGTTCATCAGAATCTTGTTCTCAGATAGTGATTATACGGTGCCCCTTGCAGCACGGATGGATCTCGACCTCGATGAGATTGCATACATAACCGGCAGCAAGAAAAGCACAAAGAAGGTGAAGACGATCCATCAGGAAGCGCGGGAGATGACCGATGGCGAGATGTCGGAGCATATCGAGACGTTCGGCAGACTTGGTGCTTACAGGGAGGGTGCTGAAGAGGTGGCTGGAGCGGTGCGAGCGGAGGTTCGTGTGCGACCACAAAAGCCTCAGAAGGAGCCAAAGAAAGAGGAAAAGGAGGAGAAGAAGCCGCAAACCTCGCTCTTTGATTTCTGATCTGCGGAAAAATGTAAGAAGGTCAGAGCACCCTCACAACCCCTTGACAGGGATGGTGAACGAGAAGGTGCTGCCCCTTCCTTCCTTACTTTCTGCCCAGATTCTACCGCCGTGCATCACTATGATCTCCTTTGCCATCGGGAGTCCGAGACCTGTCCCGCTCGACGCGGCATCCACCTTATAGAACCGATCAAATATCTTATCAAGCGCATTCGCAGGAATCCCTATACCAGTGTCCGAGACCGAAGTCAGCAACTCGCCGTCCCTGACCTGCGCGGCTACTGAGATGCGCCCTTCTGACGTGAATTTTATTGCATTGGTGAGGATGTTTGCGAAAGCGCGGGTCAGCCTATCGCGATCGCCGACGATCGCCGGAAGATCCTTGGGTACCTCCAGGGTAAGCGCTGATCCTTTGAGTTCGGCAGTCTGCTGCATCCGGTCAGTCACGTCGTATATGATGCCGCCAAATGAAATCTCTTCTTTTCTAAGCGTAATATTCCCGGTTTCGATATTTGCGAGTTCGGCGATATCGATGATCATCCGGGTGATGCGGTTTATCTCCTGCTTTACATCATACAGGCTATCCTTCTGCTGTTTTGTTACCTTGCCAAGATGCTGATCCAGAAGTAGTTCCGCATGTCCATCGATAGATGTCAGCGGAACGAGCAGTTCCTCAACGGTTCTTGCAAAGAACTCGTTTCGCTCCTTTTCTGCTGCCTTTAGTTCGCTGTTCTCGGAGATCAGTCTGGCTTCTTCGTCGGGAGTGCGTCGCTCCACGTTAAGTCCCGCATAGCCTATCAGAATCAGTGTGACCAGCCATATCCCAAGCTGCACCATCGTATTCCGTACCACGATGGTGCTTGCAACCGCAATGGCTATCGTCCCAACAAGTGTGAATATCAGTCCGGTTCGTGTAATGTTGTGCATTGATTACCGCCTTACCTATTTGTTATAAGTACTGGTTCGAGTACAATTATACCTATCGGACTCGGGCGGTGTGGCTGTAAGTGACCGGGCAGGGGGGTTTTCAGACTCAGTGGTTACTCACCAAGCCGGCGCACCATCTTAACAGCAGCCTCGACTGCACGCTTCGCATAATCCACCCGCTGATGCGCTTCCATGCGGGTCATCTTTGGACCGGATATGCCAAGTGTGACCGGCTTTCCAAATTCGAGCGAGAGGTCCGTGATCTTCCGTGCTGCATGTTGCACCACGATCTCATCGTGTCCGGTTGCGCCTTCGATCACACAACCGATCGTTACCACCGCATCGATTCCCTCGTCAGATACAAGTTTCTTGATCGCAAGCGGCATGTCGTACACTCCGGGAACCATGATCGTCCGGGCGACCTCCGCACCAAGAAACGTTGCGTGTTCTCGTCCAAGGAGCTCCATCTGGTAGGTCAAGTCACGATTGAACTCAGATACTACAAATCCCAATCGAATAGCCATATATATCAATCTCCATCTAAAAGTTTAAAAATAAGAAACGGAATTCGAGACGGTGCGTTTTGAGGGGATGGGTGGCTGAGTGAATTCAAACAACCTGTAACCGATTTCCCGAATTCCATGATTATAGTTCTGGAACCGACTGGTAGATAAATGTTAGGGTTCGCGCAGTATCTCCGAACCGAAACTGCATAACGAAACTTAGACAAACTCGATTACACAAGTGTTCTGAAATTTTTAAACGTATAGGAAAGTATAAACGCGTGTCCTTCTCTCGCAACTGAAATGGGAAAGTTGATTTCCTTAGCTTTCGTTTTATGTTGTGTGTAATAGAAAAACCAAAGCAAGGAACTCAGTAACAATTACAGCCACCATAGCATTAATTTTTTTCTCTTACAACATATAGGTGTATAGTCCCGAAACCTTTGACTTTATATACCCATCATCCCCACATGGGGCGACGAAATAAAGTCATAAAGTTGACAGACAAGAAAATAAGGTACATAATTTTGGGCAAAGACCAGAAATAACCGCACTAAAAGCATTGCGCAGGATATGAAATTAAGTGAATCCACGGTTAAGAGAGTTTGGATGCACTGGACAAAACACCATGAGCCGATACCGATTAAAAAATTTGGCCGGAAGAAGAAAGAGATAGACGAAGACTCAAAGGAGCTAATACTTGAGGTGCACGAAGAACAA
>QMVM01000132.1 GCA_003661105.1 Methanosarcinales archaeon
ATCTCGGATGTGATCGATACGATCCACTGCTTGTAACTCTGCTCGAAGACTTCTCTCTCGTTCGCGGACATCTATTGCTGGTATGGTGCGGGGTGGGTAATTAAGATACCGCAGATTTGCATCTGCTCGGTGTTGCGATGTTAAGCAGCGCGATCAAATACTGTTTAAGTGGTTCAAATACCACTTAATAATATCAATGAACGAACCACTTCATAGAGAACACCGGGCAAGATGGATTACCATCTCAAACGATGAATATGACAGTATGAAATCAACCATTGAAGTACTCTCTGATAACGAACTTTTAAAACAAATTCAGGAGAGCCGAGACGATTACCGTCTTGGTAGATTCAAAAAATTATCCAAACTCATCGATAGCTAATGCTTTACGACGCATCCGAAACCACCCCCGCCAGCATCACACCCTGCATTCGCACCCCCTACTTCTCAAGATTTTGACCTGTTCCTCATAAGTTGCAACGAATTCGGTCTGCACAGCTTCTCCTGTCGCAAGTTCCGGATCCATGGGCGTATGATGCTTATACCCCCTTGCCGCCATCTCTATAACCAGTGCTTCGTGCCGGAGGTAGAGCGCCTTAAGCCGCCCCCTCCACCGCATAATCTCAGGATGGTTCGAATACGCTTTCTTGTTGTTGGTTATTATCGACCACACGGCATGAATCTCTCTGTGCTCGCCGAGCAGATGATTGCGGCACATCAGATCCGGAGGTATGTCCCATATCCTCATACGGATACCCCCTGACCGATTTTCCAGTATTTAAAACGACCATTCATGATTGTCAGCACCTCTTCACCCCTTATACTCCCCTCCGACCACCTCGCGTATCCGGTCCGCGGTCTTCGGTCCGACCAGTTCCACCGCCATCAGTTCCTCGCGGCTCGCACTCATCACCGCGGCAACCGTTCCGAAGTGCTTGAGCAGATTCTTCGCAACGACCGGACCGATCTCAGGGATTGCTGAGACGACATACTCCTGCTGCTGCGGAAGCATCATCGCAGACCGTGTGCCGTGCATCGCAACCTCCCGCCCGTGATCCTGCTGCTCTCTTCTCGCAATCGCAGCAAGCATCAGCGCGGTATCAGTAGCGTCCTTGCTCGTGAGGATCGGCACACCAAAATCGATCGCTATAGCCGTGAGTGCGCCGCGTACCGCATTCGGATGGATCTGCCTCTGCCCGTAAAGGTCGTCCCCCTCGATGATCAGCACAGGTTTGTCAAACGTCCGTGCAAGATCCGAGATCTGCCCGAACAACTCACGCCGCCCGCTTATAAGCGAACTGATAAAATCGTTTGTCGTCTTCCGCTCGACACAGACACGATCGCTCAAGAGATAGTCCCCGATCTCGAGTGTACGCATGACCACCTCAACCCCGGCCGTCTCAAGGATCTGCGATACGCCAGACCTGATCTCCCTGTGGTCGATGTATGCGACCAGACCATCCCCTGAAAACTCTGTTAGTTGCTTCTGCTCGATTGCGGGATCCCCAATCGGTCTCGGTATCGACATCGAGACCGGCTTCGACTTCGACCGCGATCCGCCCATATTCGCAATCGTTGCGAGCATCTTCGCCTCTTTGCGTGCGCTGATCCAGTATGCCGCCTCATCCCGCGATCCTTTCGCAATCAAAACAATGATCCTGCCTGCACGTTTCCTGCCTGTGCGTCCTTTCCGCTGGATCGTACGTATCTCTGACGGAACCGGCTCATAGAAGAGGACAAGGTCTGTCGATGGGATATCAAGCCCCTCCTCTGCAACAGATGTCGCCACGAGTGTGTTGTACTCTCCTGACTTGAATTTGCTGATGATCTCGGTCTGCTGCTTCTGGGTCAAGCCCTTATCCTTATATTTGCTTGCCTGCCCGACGAACCTGATCGCAGAAACCCCGTTCACCTCAGAAAGTGCCTCTGTCACCATCTCCGCGCTGTCACGGAAGTTTGTAAAGACGATTACCCTTGAATCAGTGCTGCCCCGCAGTTGATCTGCAACGATCTTCCGAACCGCATCCAGTTTCGGATGCTCTTCGTCACACGCGGAAATCATCGAAATTGCGGAGCGCATATCCGGATCCATGGCAAGACGCTTTGCCGCCTTACTCCCGCTCCCGGATCGCGCCTCCGCATTCAGGCGGTCGAAGTAGCGTCGAAGTGCCTCCACTCCTTGAGTCTCCCCTAGTTCGATTGCATGGCTGATCTTAAAGATCTCGGCAAGAACCGAGATTGCGGAGAATGAATCCCTGTCGGCCACTTCGGCGACCTGCGCATGGAGTTTGCTCTGCAGGTCGAGTAGTTCCCGCTTCGATGAATCCGGTGAGACATTAAAACCAAAATCATTCAATTTCGATGACCGGTCCGCAAGCACTTTCTCAAGTACCTGTTTTAACTCCTTGACCTTGGAAGGGATCTCGACACGCACCCACTCAATATCCCGGTCATGCAGGTACGGGATCACATCGGAATCGGTCTCGCTTTTTGCCTCCACTGATTCGATATGGAGATTCTCGCAGACATCAGCGATCGTCTCCGGATTGCTTCCAGGACTTGCGGTTATGCCAAGAACAAGCCGCGACTTTGCATCTGCTCCGGCCCCCTCTCCGTCCCCCACACCGACTTCCGCCCCGGCACCCGCACCGAGATCCTCGAAATACCGCTTTGCGATATATACATAAGCATATCTGCCGACAGCACGGTGCGCCTCATCGAATGTGATGTGCACCACGTCATGAAGCTCGATGCGTCTTGCACGGAGATCGTTCTCGATGACCTGCGGCGTAGAGATGATGACCTGCGAGTCTTTCCAGAGTTTTGCCCGCTTTTCAGGCGGGATGCTTCCGGTAAACGTTGCAACCGTGCAACTGGGAAGCGCCTGCCTGAAAAAATCGGAATGCTGCTCCACAAGCGGCTTTGTCGGCGAAAGGATCAGTACCTTACCTCCGAGATCGTTTAACCGTGCTGCAATCACCATGAGTGCAACGATCGTCTTTCCAAGCCCTGTCGGCAGCACAGCCAGGCACGAACTTTTGAGCGCAGATGAAGCGACAGAGAGCTGGTACAGCCGCTGCTCGATCATATCCTTTTTGATCAGCGGATGCGAGATGTACTTGCTCATTGTAATAATGTTGTAATCCCTCGCTTATAGGTATGCGGCATGACACTGCTGCTTGCAGCTGGGGAAGTCACGTCACCCGACCTCTGAAAGAAAACTTAAATATTAGTATTGAAATACCAATGTGTTTTTCTTGACTATGCTTGAGCGAACATTTATATGACGCCTGATGAAGAGTTCTACAATGAGTGATGAAACGAACGATGACCTGCTTGGTGGAATTGAGATCAAGTCCACAAAGGATCTTGATGTTCCGCCGCTCTTGATCGATCAGGTGATCGGGCAGGAACATGCCAGCGAGATTATCAAGAAGGCAGCGCAGCAGCGAAGGCATGTGATGCTGATCGGGACTCCCGGCACTGGTAAATCTATGCTGGCTCAGGCGATGGCTGAACTGCTTCCAAAAGAGGAATTAAAGGATATACTCATCTATCACAATCCAGAGGATTCGAACAACCCCAGAATTCGAGAGGTAAGGGCTGGGAAAGGAATACAGATTATCAATTCCCATAAAATTGAAGCTCAGCGGAAAGCACAGTTAAAAAATACGATCCTGATGATCGTTGGCTTTGCGATCCTTCTTTATGCTGCATCTCTCGGCGGCATGGCTCTGTTATGGGGAATTCTCGCGGTTCTGTTGATTATGGTCATCGGCAGACAGTTTGTGCAAGGCGATAAAGCAATCATACCAAAACTGATCGTGAACAATGCCAATAAGGACACGGCACCGTTCATGGACGCGACAGGCGCACATTCAGGCGCACTTCTGGGTGACGTCCGTCACGACCCGTTTCAGTCAGGCGGACTTGAGACGCCGTCCCATGACCGGGTCGAGGCAGGGGACATCCACAAGGCACACAAAGGGGTTCTATTCATCGACGAGATCAATATCCTGCGCCCCGAATCCCAGCAGAGTCTACTCACAGCACTCCAGGAGAGGGAGTATGCGATCACAGGGCAGTCCGAACGGAGTTCAGGCGCACTAGTCAAGACCTATCCGGTACCATGCAGCTTTATCATGGTTGCGGCAGGGAATCTGGACGCCATGGAGGGTATGCATCCTGCACTACGCTCCCGGATCAAGGGATACGGCTACGAGATATATATGCGTGATTCGATGGACGATACTCCGGAAAACCGGAGGAAGATCGTTCGATTCGTTGCACAGGAGGTTGAGAAGGATGGAAAGATTCCTCACTTTAATAAGGATGCTGTGCAAGAGGTTTTGCGGGAGGCAAGGAGGCGTGCAGGAAGAAAAGGTCATCTTACGCTGAAATTACGCGATCTCGGCGGTCTTGTCAGGGTGGCAGGCGATGTCGCCCATGCAGCGGGCGCGCAAGAGGTGACCGCGGCGCATGTCCTCACTGCAAAGCAGATGTCAAGATCGGTTGAACAGCAGCTTGCAGACCAGTATCTGGAGCAGCGCATGGACTACCGGATGTATCACAAGAAGGGCGCGGAGATCGGCAGGGTGAACGGGCTTGCCATCATGGGCGGCGATTCGGGAATCGTTCTCCCGATCATGGCAGAGGTGACACCGGCATTGTCCAAACACGAAGGCAAGTTGATTGCAACAGGAATGCTTAAGGATATCGCAAAAGAAGCCGTTCAGAACGTGTCAGCACTCATCAAAAAGATTACCGGTAGGGATACCGCGAACATGGATATCCATGTCCAGTTCATCGGCACTTACGAGGGCGTGGAGGGTGATAGCGCATCGATCTCCATTGCAACTGCGGTGATATCGGCATTCGAAGGCATCCCGATCGACCAGTCCGTCGCAATGACTGGATCGCTCTCTGTGAGGGGTGACGTGCTGCCGGTTGGAGGTGTTACATATAAGATCGAGGCTGCGGCGCAGGCTGGCATCAAGACCGTGATCATACCGAAAGCGAACGAGGACGATGTCCTGATCGAGGACAAGTACCGTGATGTGATAACGATCGTACCGGTCTCAAAGATCACTGAGGTACTTGAGCTGAGTCTTGTCGGAAAGGAGAAGGACGGCTTACTCGAGACGATCAAGCGGTTCTCGAAGAAGGTGAGCATCCCGATCCCTGATATCAACCTGCCAGCACCGTCTTATGGCGCTGGATCTTCACGATGAACGGTATAAGCGATTTAATGTCGAGAAAATAGAGAATGGAGCAACTATCGGTAAGCGAGCGGGAAAAACTGTTGCACGGGTTGCACGGATACCTGGCATGGATTGGTGCTGAGATCCCGGACGTATTTGAGATCGATGGAACAGAGATCCCGCTTCACGAAGTGGTCTGGCGGCTCATCAACAAGAAAGAACTGACAGAAGCGGAAACTGCCGGTATTGAGTCGTTGATCTGTGCCCTTGAGGGGGCGGAGATGCGCGACGAAACCGCTCTTGCGAAGGAAACTATCACGAGAGAAGAGGCGGAAGACCTGTACAAAGAAGCGTCCGGTCTTTTGCGTGCGATCATGGACCTGAAAAGGATCGAGAATGGAGCGCATCCGGATAAGGATGTCCGCAGAAAGATACTACAGAAGAAGATCAGTGACGCCAGGGGTCTGCTCAAATTCGTGGATGATATGGTGTAGGGCGGTGTTTTCGATGGCAGAGGGGGTTTTGTATCTTGCGAGATGGCTGAGATTCCGGTTGCCGTGTCTTCGGAAGAGATCACAAATCCCCCGGATTTCGACCTCGCCTGTTGTGATAGTCAATCAGCCTCAGAATCCCGCGCAGCGTGTAGACCTCCCTTGCGGTCAGTTCTGCCCGCCCCAGTATCCGCCTCGTCATC
>QMVM01000133.1 GCA_003661105.1 Methanosarcinales archaeon
ATTACACCCATCTAATCATATTTGTATTTGCCGGGTTGGCGTCATGTTTTCAACCGACCAGAACAAATTAAAAATTCTCCAAAGTATCCATACAAAACAGAGAAGAGCTACCCAAGCGTCTCCGTTTGATAATGCGAAGCGTAGCGTAGCAAAGCCGTTGGCACCATGCTGCGGTTAGACGCCCGCTCGGACTCACCTCGCCTTGCAATGTCAGACACTATACTATGTTCCAAGGCCGGAGGATGGGACTAACGGTGGTGTGAATGCTATCTTCCGTTGCATGAAAACGTCTGCTTTCATGATTGTCAAAAATTCGGGCTCATAACCAACGCCCTTCGTTACGGCCTATTATCCCGTCCTCCGGCTTCATACCAGCCTGTTACCAGACTGCATGCGGGGTTCGGTTCTGAAGTGGTGGCTATCCTTTCCTCAGACTGGATTTTTACCGGCTGGCGAGTATGGATTTATCTCGGCACTCTCGTGCCATTCGTTTAAACGTGAGCATTCGTGACTGTGAGCGTAGCAAGCAAGTGCCGTTGGCATAAAATTGGCACCAAGGGATGGCTACTCCGATGCTGCGCATTCACGAACAGAAACGAATTGCGCGAATTTGGTTGCCACAAAATTAGAGTGTTTTCACCAAATATTCCGATTGGGTCTCTTTGGTGTTTGGGGCTTGCCAACTCGGCGGAAAATCCGGCACTCGGTAACCCGGACCACATTCTGCAAGGATTAATAATATATGCAATCCCACTTAGTCATATTATCGGAGGAAAATTACATGTTTAAGGCAATCATCAGCGCAGAGGCATTGCAGGATGCGATCAAAGCGGTGTCCGCAGTTGTCGACGAGGCACGATTCGAGATCGCTCCGGAGGGTTTGTCGGCCCGTGCAGTCGATCCTGCAAACGCGGCAATGGTCTCACTCGAATTATCCAACGATGCGTTCACACTCTTTGAGGGGACCGAGGGCGAAATTGGTATCGACTTGAGTAGATTTGTTGAAATTCTTGGAATGGCGGACAGAAGCGGGGAGGTCGAACTTGAGCTGGATCCTGATACGCACAAACTCGATATCAGCATGAGCGGGCTTTCGTACACCTTATCCCTGCTTGACCCGTCCACAATGCGAAAGGCGCCATCAGTGCCTGCGCTTGATCTTCCTGCAGAGATTGCGGTTTCGGGTAGCGTCTTTAAGCGGATGATCAAGGCGGCAGAGATGGTGAGCGACCACATGAGCATGGGCGTACACGATGGCGTCTTCTTCATGGAAGCGACTGGCGACACCGATCATGTCAGACTCGATCTGATCGGCTCGGACCTGATCCGTATCGCTCCCGCTGAGGTCAGGTCGCTCTACTCACTGGATTATCTGACTGATATCAGCAAGGGCGTTGGCGGTGCAGGCGAGATTGTCATCGACCTGGGGCGCGATCTCCCGGTGGTCATCAAATTTGAACCCACAAGTGGCGACTGCAAGGTTAAGTACGTCCTCGCACCGAGAATCGAATCCGATTGAGCAACAATGACACATACCACCATAACGAGAATAGAGGGCGATCAGGCGCTGACATTCACAAGTGACATCACAATCCACGTCTTGCAGGATGTCAAACTGGACTCCCCTATCCTAATCGAGGGGCTGCCCGGCGTTGGGCATGTTGGAAAACTGGTCGCCGAGCACCTGATCGACGAACTCCAGGCAGAGCGGATCCTTGATATCTACTCCATCCATCTGCCGCCGCAGGTGATTGCGCTTGATGATAGCACGGTCAGACTGTCCCGGAATGAGTTGTATGCGCACCACACAGAGGACGGGAACGATCTGCTAATTCTAGTTGGAGATTACCAGAGCGTGACAAACGAAGGGCACTACATTCTTTGCGATGCGTTTCTGGACATCGCGCAGCAGCTTGACGTATCCCGGATATACACGCTTGGCGGTTATGCGACCTACCAACTGGAGGATGCCGACAGCGTGGTCGGTGCGGTCAACAATCCCGAACTGATCGAAGAACTATCCGGATACGGCGTCGAATTCCAGGAGGGCGAGCCGTGGGGCGGGATCGTCGGTATTTCAGGGATTATGCTTGCGATGAGTGAAGCAAGATGTATCGATGCGGCATGTCTGATGGGCATCACCTCAGGGTATCTCGTCGATCCGAAGAGTTCGCAGGCGGTGTTGCGTGTACTCAGCCAGGCGCTTGGCATCGAGGTGGACACGCAGGCACTCGATGAACACGCCGCAGAGATGGAGAAGGTCGTTGCGAAACTGCAGGAGATGCAGCAGATGCAGGAATCAATGAACCGGGGCGACGAAGACCTGCGGTATATTGGGTGATGCGATTCGATTAGCCACGGTCCCGCCAGCTGATATGGGGGTTATGCGTTAAAGGAGGGATAGAAGAATGTCTGGAATCGTAAAAGCAGAAATCTATTTCGATGGTGGGTATTACTGTGCTTGAACATCGAATATCGATGTCTTTGCACAGGGCAGGACGATGACCCACTGTCAACACTGGCAGAGGCACGGAATTTATCTCACTCCACATCCTTCGCAAGTCTCTGACGTGGTTTGCACAACTTAGAACAGAACATAGGAAATAGCAAACATCCGGTCGAAATTAAGACGCATGAATGAAATCGTCGCACCGGTGGTGGCTGCCAACTTGCCCGGGCGCCCGGATCGCCGATCGCCACCCACATCTACGCGCCGCCGCCCAGACTCCCGACCACGAACGCTGCAAGTGCCACCATCATCGCCCGCTTAAACAATCTCGACGAACCCGCGGCATCGCCACTTCTCAATCGCAGTATCGCAATCAGGAAACAGAGATCCGCGAACATCACCACCGCGAGATACCAGACCGAGAATCCTAAAGAGAGGTACGGAACCGGACTTAACAGTACTGCGATCACGCCGAATGCGGATGCGGCATATCCGGCACGTCTCGATCCGATACGGATCGGAAGCGTATCAAGCCCCATCGCGGAGTCTCCATTGATGTCCTCAATATCCTTTGCGATCTCACGTGCAAGCGTTGCAAGCATCGCAAGCGCAAACAGGCCGGACATCCGGACGAGACCCGGGATTCCGAAGGGTGCACCTCCGTACAGGAACGTGGAGCCGGTCAGGTATCCGACAGAGATGTTCCCGGCAAGTGCTGTGCGTTTCAGATTGCGGGCATAGACGATGAGCATCAGGGAGTTTGTGAGGGCGATTGCGAAGCAGATGACGTTGATAGTGTATGCTAATGCGATGCCG
The DNA here is from genome assembly GCA_003661105.1 of Methanosarcinales archaeon. Lineage (GTDB taxonomy): Archaea > Halobacteriota > Methanosarcinia > Methanosarcinales > Methanogasteraceae > Methanogaster_A. The sequence continues at coordinate 3,266 of QMVM01000133.1, forward strand.
AGTCCGAAGAGGGAGAGCGAGAGATACAGTGCCGCATTCCTACTCACCCGCCCTGACGGTATCGGGCGCATCGGCTTGTTGATCGCATCGATGTCTGCATCGAAGTAATCATTGATCGCGTTTCCTGCGCCCGTTATCAGAAAGACAGAAGAGAATAAAGAGAATAGAAGCACCGCCCCCAGAATTGGAAGCTCTGTTATGCCGCAGACGATTCCTGCACCGGTGACGGCTGCAACGCCAGCCATCGCGCAGTTGCCGATGCGGAGCAGACCGAGCAATCAACGCCTCCTCTTGACCTCAATCATCCGGTCGAGTGCATCCTTCGCCTTCTTCTGCACATCACCGGGTATGGCAACCACGTATTCAAGATTCTCAAGCGAACGGGCCACCTCTGAAAGTGTGACCATCTTCATGGCAGGGCAGATCGCGTAATCAGAGACCGCATAGAACCGTTTCGATGGAAATTCTTTCTTCAGCCGGTGCAACATCCCCGACTCGGTACCGATGATGAACTCATCCGAATGTGAAGTTCCTACATGCCAAACCATCCCTTCGGTACCGTACGTATCATCTGCAAGATCGATCACCTCTGGTCTGCATTCCGGATGCACGAGTACCTCCGCGTCCGGATGCCTCTGCTTCGCATCCATGATGTCGTACGGGAGTATCTGGTGGTGCGTGTGGCAGTACCCGTCCCACGGTATGATCTTCTTCTCCGTGAACCTGGCAGCATAGCGTGCAAGATTCTTATCCGGCACAAAGATGATTCGATCGCAGTCAAGCGACTCCACGACCTCGACAGCGTTTGCTGACGTACAGCAGATGTCGCTCTCTGCCTTCACTGCCGCGCTCGTGTTCACATAGCAGACCACACCAGCAGCCGGATGCCTCTGCTTCATCTCGATCAGTTCCTGCCCTGTTATCATCGCAGCCATCGGGCATTTGGCATCCGTATCAGGGATCAGGACGGTCTTGCCAGGGCTTAGAATTGCCGCGGACTCTGCCATGAAATCGACACCGCAGAAGAGGATTACGTCAGCGTCGGTCAGGGACGCTTCAATGCTTAACGCAAGCGAATCGCCAACGAAGTCAGCGATATCCTGAATCTCAGGACGCTCGTAGTTATGAGCAAGGATAACTGCGTTTCTTTCCTGTTTCAGCTTCAGGATTTTTTCGATCATGCCACTATTCTTGGCGCACATCGTTATAAATCGATACGGGCAGTACGGGGCGACACCCGGCAAGACCGGTGAGCTTGTAAATGGATCCGGGATCCTCTGCCATTTCTGGTACGGAAACGTTCTTTCCGCGGAAAAATACTGGAATAGATATTCTTTCTCTATGAAGAGAACCATTCCCCTTATGTTAGGTAATACTCTTGTTGTAATTAGTAATACTCTCTTTTTACGAGGCAAAATTGAGCTATCTACCACATATACGAAACAATTATATGGTAGAACATTCTACTTTTAAACAGGAAATGTCGATGTACGCAAGCATAAAAGTAAAAGACATCACCAAAAATAAACTGGATGTCTTGCAATCGAAATTCACTATCAGCACTGGTAAGAAGATATCCCTTCAAAACTTACTTGATAAGATCTCGGATTATGCCCTGTTGCATGAAGATGAACTCATAAAAAAAATTCCCGCGTTAAAGGATGACCCGGCATGGAGCGAGGCTATAGATTGGGGTGAAGAGACCAACGCCGCAAAGGTGGACGAATACCTGTATAAATGAGGGCGGGCAATGGCGGTATTTATTGATACGGGAGCATTTATGGCATACAGGAATAAAAAAGACGTATACCATAGCGAGGCGGATGACCTGTTACGACGCGCCCTGCAAAAGGAGTTTGGCGCCATATACACTACCGATTTTATCTATGACGAGACCCTGACACTGGCGATGGTGCGCACTGGAAATAAGAATGTGGCAAAGGACGTCTCTGATGTTATGCTCTCACCGCGTATTGAGATGATGATGATTGATGATGCCGTTCTCAATAAGGCAAGGAAACTGTTTTTCAGGCTTTTTGATAAGCGAATAAGTTTCACTGATGCGACCACCATGGCAGTAATGCAGCAGCAGCATATCGGAAAGATCATCACGTTCGATTCGCATTTTAAGGGGCTGTTTGAAGTGCTGGGCGGGTGAGGTATGCGAGCAACATTAAAGAGGTTATCACATTTCATTGCTACCGCCTGCATTGACATGACCCCGCGGTCCAGACCAGCGATCCGGGCGGGATCGGGGCGATCGAGATAAGTTTTTTGTGAAAAAAATTATCAAGTCCTGATTCTAATCCCGGGGTTTATCCCGACACCGAAGTAGTAAGCTATCACCCCCCATTGCCTCCAGCGCGACCTCTGACCCTTCATCCAAATTACACATCTTTGCAATCTGCGCAGGCAAGGTGATACATAAACTTGATTTGCTGCACCGTCTCACCTTGATTTTAGTGTTCATGGTATGGTGATATTACCTTTGCCACTATAAACATATTGGCATAGATGTGTATTCTATCTATCTACCATCTATATCAATAGTAGATAACCAATATCCCTAACTCTCATACGTACACAAATTTCACTGATTCTACCAATCCAATCATA
>QMVM01000134.1 GCA_003661105.1 Methanosarcinales archaeon
GCAGCACCCTCGTGACCGCATCCGGATCCGGTGTCGCAAGGATCACACGTCCGTGCGACTCAGAGAAGAGCACCGCATCAGGATCGAGACCCGTAACACCAGTAGCGTCAGTAGCGTCAGTAGTACCTGTAACACCGGTAATGTTAGTAAGGTCGATCTCTGCCCCGACCGCTTGCGCCATCTCACATAATGCAACCGCAAGCCCGCCGCTTGAGATATCGTGCGCTGAAGTGACGCGTCCGGTGCCGATCGCAGCCACCACGGAATCGATGATCTTCTGCGGACCGACCGGAGGCACAGGGACGCTTCCGCCAGCGCAGCCGTAGAGCCGGTAGTACTCGCTCCCGCCAAGTTCCGCTCTCGTCTCCCCGACCAGGATGATTGCATCCCCGGCATCTGCGAATCCCGTTCCCGGAACGTGGCAATCCCCTGAAATCCCGACCATCCCGATGCTCGGCGTCGGCGGGATCGCTGTTTTAAACTCGTCGCTCTCGTTGTAGAACGAGACATTGCCTCCGACGACAGGGATACCAAGCGCCCGAGCCATGTCTCCGATCCCGCGCACCGATTCCGCAAACTGCCAGTAGATCAGAGGATCCTCAGGGTCCCCGAAGTTTAAGCAGTTGACAATCGCTACCGGAGATGCGCCCTTGCAGGCAAGGTTCATTGCGTTCTCGAGAACCGATCCTGCCGCTCCATTGTACGGGTCGAGCGTGATATGCGCGGGGTTGCATCCGCACGAGAGCGCAAGCACAGTCTCATCATCGATCCGCAACACGCCTGCGTCATCGCCCGGCTTCATCACGGTTCGTATCTGGACCTCGTGGTCGTACTGACGGTAGATCCACTCCTTGGACGCTATATTAGGGCTTGCGAGCAGTTTCAGAACACGGGTCTTCAGATTATCCTTGATTTCAGGTATTTCCTCTTCTATCGCCCGTTCTTCCGGCATCTCTGGTTCGCTCTCGAACGCGGGCGCACCGCCTGATAGGAAGGTGATCGGAATATCCACAACGACCTCGCCCTCAAGCTCGACCAGATACTGCCCATCATCAGTGAACTCTCCGATCACGCTTGCATTGAGGTCGTACTTCTCTGCGATCGCAAGTACCGCCCCCGCATCTGCCGGATCAACCTCAAGCACCATCCGCTCCTGCGATTCTGCGATCAGGATCTCGTAAGGCGTCATCCCGGACTCGCGCAGGCGGACATTGTCGAGATTCAGGTGGAGTCCGAGATCTCCTTTCGCACCCATCTCTGAACTCGCACCGACAAGCCCTGCAGCACCGAGATCCCGACATGCGAATACATAGCCCGCCTCGATCGCCTCAAGAACCGCCTCGATAAGCAGTTTCTCTGTGAACGGATCACCGATCTGGACGCTTGACCGGTCCTCGGACTCTGACTCCTCTGATAGGTCCCTTGAAGCGAACGATGCGCCCCCAAGACCATCGCGCCCGGTAGTCGAGCCCATCAGGATAAGCGCATTGCCCGCAGCTTGGGCTGTTGCGGTCACGACATCCTTCTGGTGCGCAAGTCCGACACAGACCACATTTACGAGCGGGTTACCTGAGTATGCGCTGTCAAAGCAGGTCTCTCCGCGCACCACGGGAACGCCGATGCAGTTCCCGTAGCCCGCGATGCCCTCGATCACATGCTCGAAGAGGTATACGTTCTTTGTGCTCTCTGGCATCCCGAAGTACAGGAGATCCATCAGCGCGATCGGGCGTGCACCCATCGAGAGGATGTCGCGAACGATTCCACCGACGCCGGTTGCCGCGCCGTTGTAGGGATCTACGTAGGAGGGGTGGTTATGGCTCTCCATCCCGATTGCGAGAACGAGGTCGCCCTTTAGACTGACGATTGCCGCGTCGTCCCCGGGACCGATTATTACGCGCTCGCCAACTGTTGGGAACGTGCGGAGGTGCTTTGCGCTCGAGCGGTACGAGCAGTGCTCGCTCCAGAGGTTTAGGAAGCAGCCTTCCTCGACCGGGTTTGGTGGTCGGTTCAGTCGCTTTGTTATGACGTCGATGTCAGTTTGTGGTAGCAGGGACATGTTTGGGTTATCTGTCACTATCCGGATAAATGTGATTTGGTTCGGGATTCAGTTAGAACATTATTATATGCGTTCGCTATGTCTTCGGCGATGCTTCGCATTTGGAAACAGTTAATTCGATGGTTAAATGCCGGTTTGGCGCAGACGCTCGAGAAAACGGCTTGAATCGCGGAAGGAGACTGGGACGCGGCCCGAAGCTTGTGGGGCATAACATTCGGGAGAGTTCCGGTACCTGGAGGTTATGGGTGATGTGGTGCCGTACTTGCACAGATATGCCGGTTCATTAATTTTGTCCCGGAGCCGGCTCTTCGATGTCGTTCTCAGAGAGCTTTCCAACTCTCGCCACAGCAACTGCACGGTCGCTCGGATCGAGCCGCATGATCCGCACACCCTGGGTATTCCTTCCCTGCATCCTGATATCGCGCACAGGAATCCTGATAATGTTCCCGTTCTGGCTGGTAACAAGGAGTTCATCGTCCCCGTAGACGGTTTTAATAGCTATCCCAAGCCCGTTTCGAATACTCGGGATGATCGTGATGATTCCTTTTCCTCCGCGCCTTGTGACGCGATATTCATCGAATTCGGTACGTTTCCCGTATCCGTTCTCGGTCAATGTCAGAAGCGCGGCACCAGCCTCCACGATCTCCATATCGACCACATAATCGTTAGCTGCAAGGCTGATGCCCCTGACGCCGCGTGCGCTCCTGCCCATGCTGCGCACGTCAGGCGCATGGAACCGGATCGCTTTGGCGTGAGCGGTACCGATGATAATGTCGTCGGAATCGGTAACCATCCTGACAGATACCAGTTCATCACCAGGATCCAGCTTAAGCGCAATGATCCCGGCTTTGCGTGGACGTGCAAACTCCGAAAGTGCTGTTCTCTTGGCAATCCCGCGTTTTGTCGCCATGACAAGATACTGATCCGAATTAAACTCGCTTACCTTGACAAACGCGGTAACGCTCTCGTCGCCGGATAACTCCAGCAGATTCACGATCGCCTTTCCTTTCGACTGCCTGCTCGCCTCCGGAATCTTGTATACCTTGAGCCAGTGAACCTTGCCCTTGTCTGTGAAAAAGAGGATGTAATCGTGGGTGTTTGCGATGAAGATATCCTCAACGACGTCTTCTTCCTTCGTGCCCATGCCGATGACGCCCCTGCCGCCGCGTCCCTGCTGCCTGTACGTATCGACCGGCACACGCTTGATGTAGCCGGTGTTCGAGATCGTGATGATCGCATCTTCCGATGAGATCAAGTCTTCGTCCTCGAACTCCTCGTGCGCCTCAAGTATCCCCGTCCTCCGCGGGTCTGCATACTTCTCTTTTATCACAAGGAGTTCCTCTTTTATCAAGTCGAGGACTTTTTGAGGGTTTGCAAGCACTTCTCTTAAGAATGCGATCGTCTCTTCGAGCGATGCATACTCTTCCTCCAGTTTCTCACGTTCAATGCCAGTGAGGCGGCGAAGCTGCATCTCGAGGATTGCTTTCGCCTGCACATCAGATAGTCCGAAATTCGCAATCAAACCATCTCTTGCTGCCTCTGTCGTCTTTGATGACCGTATCAGCTTGATCACGGCATTGATGTTGTCAAGCGCGATCTTCAGCCCGTCAAGGATGTGCAACCGATCTTCTGACTTTTTAAGATCATATCTGCTTCGCCGGATGATTATCTCTCTTCTGTGATCGATATAACACTGCATCAACCCCTTCAGTGGGAGAACCTTTGGCTCGCCGTTCACCAGCACGAGGTTGATGATCCCGAAGGTGGTCTTTAATTGCGTGTGCTTGTATAATTGGTTTAGGATGACCTGCGTGTTCGCACCCTTCTTAGTCTCGATAACGACCCTGATCCCGTCCTTGTCTGATTCATCCCTGAGATCACTGATGCCCTCGACCTGCTTCCCCTTCACGAGATCTGCGATGTTCTCGACGAGTTTCGCCTTGTTCACACGGTACGGAAGTTCGGTAACGATGATCCGCTCCCGATCCTTCGTAGTCTCGATCTCTGTTCTGGCGATCATCTCGACGATGCCGCGTCCTGTCGTGTATGCAGCCAGAACCCCTTTAAGTCCGGTTATTGCAGCAGCCGTCGGGAAATCCGGCGCCTTCACATGCGCCATCAGTTCATGAACGGTCGCATCGGGATTGTCGATCAGATGGATGGTGCCGTCTGCGACCTCGCCTAAGTTGTGCGGCGGCATATTCGTTGCCATCCCAACAGCGATCCCTGTCGATCCGTTCACAAGCAGATTCGGGAGCAGCGCAGGGAGAACAGACGGCTCTTTCAAGGAATTATCATAATTCGGAACAAAATCTACGGTATCTTTGTTTATATCCTCGAGAAGCTCCTTTGCGACCTTTGCCATCTTAACTTCAGTATATCTCATCGCCGCCGCGGAATCTCCGTCGATCGAGTTGTGAACAAAAACACCGCTTCCGAGCAAGAAATTGTGATACGGCTCTACCGTGATGTCGTATACGTCGAAACGCCGGTCCAGCATACGTTTGGATACGATACGGTGGTTGTAAGTAGCTGATAGTGACAGGAATTCGTCAAAACTCTCGAAATACCCCATCGCTTTCTCAAAGCGCGGAATACAGTTGTTGTAACGCGCCCAATCGTAAAGTTCGGGCGTAATCTCATCAGACCTATTCTGGCTCAGTAGCTGTGAACCATAACGCAGAATCTTACTGCGCATAACTCGTCTCTTGTATTGATCGTCTTTCCATTTCTGGCGAAGCGATCCTGCAGCTTGTTTTGCAAGCTGGTGCATCATCTCAGGGTTATCTTCCAGACGGCGGGCGTTGCTTGCTTGCACCCCTTCGCGCTGCTTTACCCGAAAATCCCCATCTTCCCACTGCTTCCGAACCTTCTGTCGATGCAGTTCTCTGGCGCCGGGCTGTTCCCAGAATGCTTCAGACATTCGGGAGAGATGATCGTCAGCAAACTTGGCGCGGTAGTCCGGGTCCTGCCACTTTGCACGGGACTGTTCTGACATTTTGTCCCTCACTTCGGGCGACTCAAGCGCATGCCGGATCGCTTGAATGATCTCGGCTCGCTTTGTTTCATCCTGCCACATTTTCCGGCTCTTCTCAGAGATGATCTTTGCCACGCGTGCCTGCGCCTCTGAAGAGAGTGGACGTTTCTCGATACCAGTCGTGGCTTCAAACATCTTCTGTCGGTAATCCGAGTCCTGCCAGAGCTCTTTCATTCGTTTGGAAATTTCGCGGCACGACTCGGGATGCTCATGATAAAATTGTTTCAGTCGCTCAGAGTTTATCTGTCCAATCCGACTGCGGAACTCCTCTGATTGGTTCTGTGCTATGAATCTCTGGCGGCGTTCTTCTATAACCTCCGAGTTCTCGTCATAATAACGCTGCACACCTTCCCTCTGGCGTCTGCGGAAATCCTCGTCCGCCCAGAGGTCCTGGATATGCCCGGCATGGAGCTGGAGATGTTCCGTAAACTCCATTCGCTCGATATTGGTCGGATCATTGTTCCAGCGGTTAAAATCCTTATGGTGGCGGACGAATGGTCCTGTTGCCATGGAAACCGCGCCTCGCGTTTCATTGTAGCGGTCTGCCAGACGGTGTACGAACTCATAGATTCCGGTCGCGGGGTTCTGTATCGTCCGGTAATCATTCATCCCCTCTCGCACCGGCGCAGTGGAAAAATATCCTGGCATTAAGCTATCCTCGCAAGCCAGATCGCAAGCCTGCTTGTAAGTGCCGTCGCGGAGCATAAACCGATGATCAGGTGTGCAGCAGATCACTTCCCCGTTGTCCA
>QMVM01000135.1 GCA_003661105.1 Methanosarcinales archaeon
GAATCGATCACGAGGGAATTTAAAGAAGTGGTCGTGGGAACAAGACTATTTAGACTTCCTTCAGGCGAACCTGCTAAATTGGGGATCGAGTTGGTCGATGGGAGTTTTGCAGATGTATGGATTTCTGTTTCCGGGAGATATTCATACCACTGGAACAGATTCGAAATCGATGGGACTATATACCGCTACGATAATGCACCGCATAAGGTCTGGTCGCATGTAACAACTTTTCCGCATCATTTTCACAATAAAAATGAGAAAATGGTGATCGAGAGTGATATGCCATCAACACCTGAGATGCAGATGAAACATTTCATGAATTTTATACGCAAAACTCTGGTGCGTATGGGTGCTGATGGGTGGATGTGACGCGTTATACCACCCCGCCATCTCCCACACTCGAGAGCCCGATCCCCGCTCTAATCGTGAACCTAATCGTGAACCTAATCGTGAACCCCCTCACAGAAGTATATAGTGAACGCCCCTCCCTTTGTCCACCTGTGTTATCACTTTAAGCTCTATCAATCCGGAGATCTCATCCAGCGCCGCCTTGTTCGGTATTCCGAAGATCTCCCCGCATCATCTCCCGCGCCCCGATTCCTGCAAGTAAATCGACCACAAAAAGCTTGGATCGGTCGAAAAATTAAATGCGCATCCGATTCAACTATAACTATATGGACCTCGCCCAAGAATTTAGAGAGAACTATCTTAACACCCATGAAAAATATCTAAAAAGCATTGCCGATGTGATAACACAGTTATACTGGGGTGGTGGATGTGTAAGTAAAGGCATACTCGATGAAATGGAGGTGGATCAAAACTATTTTGATAAAATTAGATCCAGTTGGAAAGGAGATGAAGAGAAAGCGTTTAGAAACTTGAGAAATTCTTGGTATCATGAATGTGCATTGAATTATCCTTTTGAAGCAGAAGGTATTGATCGAATGAAATTTGCACCATGGAAAATAATCCAATTTTATTATGCAACCTATACCGCATCATCTGCAATCGTAAGATGCTATGATAATTCCGAACAATTAAAACATGAAAAACTTATGAATATTTTGACCAGTAATATCATAATGCAGCCAAAATTAGGAATTAGATTTTTTGTTCCACCCTTCGGGATATGTGTGAAAAAGGGAGAAATCACTCCATCGTGCAAAAATGCGATTAAATGGGAATACGGTAAAAAGCAGCATTGCCCGAACATAGAAGAGTGTTTATTAAGCACATATAGGAAAAGAAATAAAAATGTTACACTCCTACACTATTTCAAGGATTTAAGGGAGTGGGTAAATTATGAGGATGCTTATCTCTTTGTAAGATTGTATGGACCGAGCGTAATTAATAATTTGGATTATAGTCTTTTAAAGATCTCTAACGCATTTAACACGCTTTCAGATACTTTTTTAATCAATTTTTATGGATTTGATAAAGTTTACAGTGAATTTGAGACGTTTGTGGGGGAGATAAATACACATCTCAAAGTAAATCCTACGTTTTTACGTGCAAGATTTAAACTTTATAATAGATTATAAATTAATCAACCATATACATGATAGCATGACTGAACATGCCCAGATACGCCATGCAAACCATACAACCGTGTAGGCCTTATCCCTCCACCCCCCGCATCATCTCCCGCACCCGCAGCCCGATTCCTGCGATCACCGCAACCATGAATAGACCGATCATCGAATAGACCGTGAGATGCGGAGCAACCACATAGATCACCAGGTACGCGAACAGAAAGATCGTTCCGAGCAGGACAGAGACCCCGATCGGGTCTCTTCGCACAGGCTCTCCCGGATACTCCCTCATGCGAGAATCAAGCGTCGCTTTCGCGCCCTTTCCGGATGCAGTCGCCCCCTCTGAGATACTGAGAACCCCGAGACAGACTTTGTCAGTGATGATCCCGAGCGCTTCGATTGGATTCTTGCTGAACCAGACCGCGAAGTCCTTAACAGCCAGCGTTGCATCGATCGTCCATTGTGTGCCGCGTGCAAGCGGGTTGTTTACCACCCACATAAAGATCACGCCGCCTTTGCGGTAGAACCAGTCGGTGTCGAGGCTGATCGTATTCTCCGGTTGCAGTTTCTTCTTGAGGACGAGGAAACCCGCATAAGTAAAGAGCAGCAACTGAAGCGATCCGATGACATGCCCTGCTGCGTACGGCGCATAATCTGCAATCGCTGCCGGATACGGAAGTATGTTGTAGAGCAGACTCGGATACACCCCGAGAAGGATGCACAGGAACGCAGCGATCCCCATTCCGATCAACATGTTTGTGGGCGGGTCCTTGGCCTGTATCCCCGCGTCTTTTCCGAAGAATGCGAAGTAGGGCAGCTTCAGACCGACTGATAGGAATGTTCCGACCGCAGCAATCTCGAGCATCAGGAAGATTGGCGCATTGCCAGCCATCTCTGCGGAGTGAATGATTAGGGATTTGCTTGTGAAGCCGTTAAAGAGAGGCACTCCTGAAATCGAGAACGCTGCGATCATGTATAGGATCATCGTGAGTGGCATGACCTTGTAGAGCCCGCCTAATTCCGTGAGCTTGCTTTTGCCGGTCATGTAGATGATTGCGCCTGCGCTCATGAAGAGGAGTCCTTTGTAGAGGATGTGGCAGAACGCATGTGCAGCGGTTCCGTCGATTGCGGTCTGGCTGATGATACTGGTACCAGTCATGCTTGCAGCACTTGCCGCAATCCCGATACCGCAGACCATGTAGCCGACCTGACTCACGATGTGGTATGCGAGAAGCCTTCTGATGTTGTTCTCAAGAATAGCGTAGATAACTCCATATATTGCCATGATTGCGCCGAGCCACATCAGGATCGCGAATCCGTCTATCGTGAATCCTGCAAACCCGCGGGCAAGCACATAGACCGCTGTTTTTGTGGTGAACGCGGTCATGAAGACTGCACCAGTGATCGTTGCCTCAGGATACGCGTCAGGCAGCCATGCATGGAGCGGCGGCACTGCCGCGTTGATGATGAATCCGAGGAGGATCAGGATTGTTGCTGGCGATGCATAATCAAACGCATCAAAAGCGATCGATCCGCCGCTCTCCTGCATGTACAGGATGATTCCGCCGAGCAGAAGGACACCACCCACGACATGCACCAGGATATACCTGAACCCCGCATCGACCGATGCCTTCGTGCGCCTGTACCAGATGAGGAGGACTGATGCCCACGCCATGACCTCCCAGAAGACGAAGACCGTGATCAAGTCGCCTGCAAAGACGACTCCAAGAGCGCTTCCGATGTAGAGGAACGCGGCGATATGCTCGCCTGCCTCCGTAACACGCAGCGCATAAAACGTCATGGCAAGGGCTGCGATTGTGAAGACATACGCGAAGCACTTGCTTAAGAGATCAACCCTCCCTAAGACCAGTTCGTACTCCATGAACGGGTGGAGCCAGTAGACGCCATCCTGCATAAAGTACACATCGAGGATGGCTGCAACCGCTATCAGTAGCAGATATGCCTGCCGCAGTTTTCCTTTGAAGAGTGGGATTAAGAGTGCACCAACGATGAATATCGCGGCTGGTGGCACGGTCATGATCTCACTTGTCATAGTAATCCTCCTCCTTCATGACCACGTTATGTCCGTACGCCTTTGCGCCAAGACCGAGCAGTGCGCACACGATGAACCCAAATATTGCGGAAAAGATTGGTATCTGCTCGAATGCGAACGGAGCATGTTCGGCGTGTTCACCGTGTTCATCATGCTCGGCAGGTGCGGCATGTTCATCATGCGCTACAGGCTCCGCGGGTGGCGCAAGATGAATTGCGAATCCGAGCAGGCAACTGATGATAAGACTTGCGTAGAGCACGTAAACTAATTTTTTCACGGTTTTTTTGTTTTCCAACCATCTTTCTAAGAACCACATCGTTAGATCCCTCCGGTAACATTTTCAACCGCTATCTCGACGATATCCAGAAACATCCTCGGCGCATCGGGCCATATCCCGATCACAATCGATATGATCGCAGTCAAGACAAGCGGCACAAGCATGGTTAGCGGAGCCTCCTTGTATTTCAGTTCATGGTCCGGCTTCTTGAAGAACGCGACATATATGACCGGGAAGAAGTATGCGGCATTCAGCACAGCACTCACGAGCAAGACTGCGATGAGAATCGTGCTGTGCAGCTCTGCTGCCCCTAAAAGCAGGAACCATTTGGTCACATACCCCCCGACAGGCGGCATCCCGATCATGCCGAGGGCCCCAACCGTGAATGCAATCATCGTGATCGGCATCTGGCGGGCGATTCCATTCATATCGCTGATATTCTCCTTCTTAGCAGTCACTATCAGTGCTCCAGCGCACATGAAGAGTGTGATCTTCATGAACGCATGATATGGTATGTGCAGCATCCCGCCTGTGATTCCATGCGGTGTTATGAGCACTGCTCCGAGCAAGATGTATGACAACTGGCTCACTGTCGAGTACGCAAGCCGTTTCTTGAGGTTGTCCTGCATCAGTGCGTAGATCGAGGCGAGAATGATTGTAATCGATACGAAATACGCCATATAGAGCCAGATACCACTGCTTTGCATCAGATCGATCCCGAAGACATAAAGAATGACCCGAATCGCTGTGAAGACGCCTGCCTTCACAACTGCCACCGCATGGAGAAGTGCGCTCACCGGAGTCGGTGCGACCATTGCCGCTGGAAGCCACGCATGAAGCGGCATGAACGCGGCTTTGGCGCATCCGATCATGAACGTTATGAATAGGATTATGAGTGTTGTCTTCGGTATCGTCTCCATTCCCGCGATGCCAGAAAATGAGAACTCGGTTGTGCCAGTGTAGTGGTAGACCACCAGAATCGAGAACAGCAGTGAGACACCTGCGATCATAAGATACGTCAGGTACTTCCTGCCCGAACTGATCGCCTCAGGCGTCTCGTTGTGTGCAACGAGCGGGTATGTCGAGATCGTCAGGAGTTCGTAGAACAAGAAGAGAGTGACGAGGTTCGCCGAAAATGCGATTCCAACGGCTGATGAGAGCGCTATTGCGAAGCAGAAGAAGTATCTGGTCTGCGCATGTTCCTTGAGCGACCGCATGTAGCCGATTGAGTACGATGTCACGAATATCCACAAGAACGAGGATGTGATCGCAAATAGTATCCCGAATGCGTCAACCTTGAATGCGATTGGTAGATTCGGGAGCATCTCAACAACGGTGTAGGTGACCACATTCCCTTTAAGGATAAGCGGAAGCATCGAGATCACGAGCCCGAACTTGATAAACGCGGCGACAAACGTCCAGCCTTCCCTGATATTCGGGTATTTTCCGAATGCAAGGATCAGAACTGACGCGAGCATCGATACGAGCACAGCAAGGAGCGGGGTTATTGAATTAATCTCTGTAACCATCATGATCACCTCAAGGCACCCCGCCCAGCAGTTTTGTTGCCAGTGGTTCAAATATATGCTCGATCGGATAGCCCGAGAAGAATCCGAAGTATATGCAGAGGATACCCAGTATCACCATCGGAATCAGCATCGTTAGCGGTGCCTCGTCTCGTTTGATGTTCTCGATCTCGTGCGGGTGTCCGAACCAGATGTTGTCAAATATCCTCCAGAAGTAGACGATGTTGAGCAGACTCGATACAAGGATAACTGCTACGAAGATCCACTGATTTGCTTCTATTGATCCGAGCGCAAGATACCACTTGCTTGTAAACCCCACGGTTCCGGGAACTCCGATCATCGAGAGGGCAGCTATCAAAAAGACAACCGTCGTGACAGGCATCTTCTTTCCGAGCCCCTGGAACTGGTATATGTTTCTGATATCGGTCTTGTAGAATACC
>QMVM01000136.1 GCA_003661105.1 Methanosarcinales archaeon
CGGGTTTGAGGTCGCAGAGATGCCGGAACTTGCTTCGAAGGGTGGATGCCGGGCGGTTGTGATCGGTGTCAATCCGGCATTTGATGTGAGCGCGGATGATGGTGGTGATGAGGTGGGCGCAACTGCCGAGTTCTTCCTGCCGAAGGGGTGCTATGCCACAGTCCTGTTGCGCGAGTATATGAAGGAATGATGCGCCTATTGTCTGCGATTTCCAGAAATTGATTCGGAAAGGCAGGCGCAGTCATTCACTCTCCGCATCCAGGAACTCAACCATTGTGCTGCCTTCAAGTTTCACAATCTTCCCGTACTCCGCCTCCGCCTTCACGGTTGCAGTTCCGTATGACGCGGGGGGTGTGGATATCAGAGTGGACGTGACAGAAGCGCGCCCACGAGGTATCTTAACCGGACTCTCTATTGCTCCGATGTCAGTCTCCAGAATGACTATCGTATCGTTCGGAACCGGGATTGGTATCTCGTTATCGTCCTTTGTCAGTATCTCTATCTGTATCATTGATCTCGATTCACGGCCTGCTACGATCTCGGTTGGGTCTGCTGAGAGTTTCAGTTTGACTTCAGGCATCTTGGTCAGATCACAATGGACTGGAGTCGTTTGGTTGGCGATGACGACTGCGCCTCTTTCATAGCCGAAATAGCCGCGTTTTAAAAATAGAACATTGTGAGGACCTATCAGGATGTTAGCTACCGTCTTCGGTGATCTGCCATTGTATCCCATGTCCACGAATACCACAGCGTCTGAGGGGTCAGAAGTTGCATATATCGAGCCGGTTTTGTTCGATTTGTTTTTTGTACCTCTTCTATTCCGTGCCGATCTATATATCGAAAGAGCGCCTGCAGCCAGTGCTGCTATTATCGCTGCCAGAACGGCTGGATCTGATATATGTTTTGAGATGTACTCTGAGAAGCTGGAGACATTGGTCTGCACAATCACCTCACCACCTTCATCCTCGCCCCCGTCCTCTTCTGCCGGGTCATGAGGTGTCTCGATGTGTGCAGTCGGAGGTATCTCCGGCGGAACAGTGATCTGATCAGGGGCCGACCCCGCCCCTGCCCGATCCCCGATCTCTGCTTCGGCGTGTATGGTGTACCTCGTTTCCGTATGGACTTCCGGCGCGGTAAATATCGAGACAAATCTACCATCCGCATCCGTCGATCCTGCATTAGGATCAAGATTACCGGTTGTGGCTAAGAGTGATATGGCTGCACCTTGTACAGGATCGCCATCTGCAGTGACCAGAACCGCTACCTCGTTTGATTCGCCTGATGGCACCGGATCAGTGAATATCGAGACCGATAGTGGTGGCAAGACTCCTTCGACTGGGATGACCTCACTTCTCTCGTTGTTCGTTTCGTTTGACTCTGCTATCATGCCTGCAGCATCTATCGTTGCGATTATCTCAAACTCCCCGGGCTCTTCAAATGTGATCGGCTCAAAGTAAACCGTCGTCGCCTCGCCGGATCTCAGCGGGCGAACCTGGTGGCTAAGATCGCAACATCCCCCAAGCAGCAGGGCGGTTTCCTCTGATGCACCACCTGTATTCCTTACACTGACCCCGACGATTATCGACTCATTTATCCCCGGGTGTGTGGGGTCCCATGAGATCTCTTCAACTGTTAAGTCGGGTTGAGCAGGGCTAACGACATCCAGATGGCAAACATAATCGGGTCCGGCATCGATTGTGGTGAGACGGTCATCGATCAGTATCGCATACTTGAGCTGCACGATATTGGAATCCATGCCGCGGAAGGGCGTATCCACATACACGCTGAAGATCGGCACATCGTCCTCATAACCTATAGCCTCCTGATATACAAAAGTGCTCTTTGTCGAGGCATCATCGGTTGTGATATCATACGCCATCGGAAAGCCGGTGATGGACATGCGGTTATAGAATGTATCTCCGGAATTCTTTGATCCGATAATACTCGATTCCAACTCTTTACCATCTCGTTGGATCGAAAGCCATATCTTGCCGCCTTCGAGATCGATCTGTTCTGGAACCAGATGGTACCCATATCCAAGATCCCAGTGCTCTCCGGTTGCCAGCGTGTGTTTTTCATCTTCACCCATCTCCATAAGGATCGGTGATAGCACATTCGGCTTACCATTGATCGCCATGTATTTTGTTCCAAAATGTCTGACCGCAAGGTATTCGCCAATCTCATGGTTTGCGTAGTCGGACTCGGCCGGGCAGGTGGTATGCACGACGTCCTCTTCATCGGTGCGGCTGGAATAAGCTGGCAGAAATATCCATTCCCCTTCCTTATCCACAGTCGTACTTGCTTTGAAGTCTATACTCTTGCCCGCCATCAACCAGTAACCCCCGTACAGATGCCCAATATCCCTCCCGAAGCTTCTGTCCATACCATCAGGATCTCTTGCTGCCACAAACACCCCCAGATCACCGAATTGCACCGGGACTTTGATCGCCTTCAGCGTAAATGACACGGTCACGGTATCGCCCACCCTCAGAGGTTCCGGTCCGGTCACTTCAAAGTCCGAGAGCTCC
Organism: Methanosarcinales archaeon; assembly: GCA_003661105.1. GTDB lineage: Archaea > Halobacteriota > Methanosarcinia > Methanosarcinales > Methanogasteraceae > Methanogaster_A. Next base: position 2,529 of record QMVM01000136.1, read on the forward strand.
GGAGAGCTACCTGACGTATACGGACCGCTGTACGAACAGAGAAGTGCAGCTTGTGCAGGAAGCATAAGGGCTAAGAGCAGCACTGCGAGTCGGATAGGTGTTAGCTTAAAGGTTTTCTTGACAGTCCACCTGTCAAATCCTGTCATTGTAAATCTCGGCAAATTTCGATTGGAATAATTTTTCAATCCACTACCTCCCGACATTACAAGAATCGGCGTTTCGGATCGTCCCGCTGGACTCTAAAGCATTTCCCATACAACCAGCTCCACAGAATTTCCCCCAGTTACATTCCCTGCACTGATCTATCATCAAAGGTCTGGTGAAAGATGTTTTTACGACCTCTTCGATTTTTTGACCGTTCACAATCCCTCCCAGATGTTGTCTTTTTACATTCCCGTACAATATTCAGAACCAAAATGGAAACACTGGCAGGGATAAACGTCTCCATCAGGGGCAATTCTCAACTGGCTGCCGATTGAACACCGGTAAGGGTTGCCATGATTGTTTATATCCATTGAGAAATTCTCACCGCCTACCCATAGTGCTTATCGATGCACGCACCACAATACCTTTTTCGAGTAGCAAAACCGAGAGTGCAATCCCTGATTTTAAACTACGAGTTTGTGCTTACGTGTACGGCAGCACAGGGGCTCATAAAATAATAAGAAACAATGTTTCTAAACAATGTTTCGGCTCCTCATATTATGGGGTGTGTCCGCTTAGTATATGACTGGAAGTGAATCAGGTGTCAGAATCAAAAATTTCAGACGAGGTGAAAGCAATGATCAGCGACCGGATAGAGAGATCCCCCGGTGAAAAAATCAGGGTCATCATCTCCATCAGAGAGGGCGTAGCGCTGGACGATGTAAGAGATGAGCTGACCCGGATGGGTCTTGGAATCGAAAACATGATTCCGGGACCGATTCAGGTTATTACAGGCTCGGTTTCGGTGAAGGATATATCCCGACTGGCAGATGTCCGGGACGTTGAAAAAATAGAGTATGATGGTATGGTTTACGCGCTGTAAATCATAACCATCGGTCTTATTTGTCCTATCCGCAGGTCCTTGCGAAAGTAGCCTGATTGCAGTCTACTCGCCCGTAACCATACTTGTCGTCCTTGCCCGGATTTCCGAGGTCATCAGCGGTTCCTTTAAGTATTTTTCTGATGTGATCCATGTCGAGATATCTATGGGTTCCTCTGCAGAGTGCTGCTGCCCCTGATACATGAGGTGCTGCCATGCTTGTTCCGCTCATGGTGCCATAAGCATTGCCTGGCATCGTAGAGACTATGTTCACGCCAGGTGCGCAGAGTTCTACCTCAGGACCGCGGCAGCTCCATGTCTGGATCGTATTGCTGCCGTCTATTGCGCTCACTGCTAAGCATTTAGGATACTTGGCAGGATAACCGACAGCTCCACCACTATTTCCAGCCGCAGTCACCAGAAGCGTTCTTTGGGCTGCATAATTTACGTATGCCTCCACAGCAGCCGGGGCGCTCGAAGCACCGAGACTCATGTTCGCAACATCAAAGGTGCAGCCATAGTACTTTCTCATCCAGTAGAGACCTGCCATCAGCCAGCTCCAGTTACCCGAACCTCCGTTACTGAGAACCTTTATCCCGTATAGATACGCGGAAGGCGCGACTCCAACGACACCGAACCCATTTATCCTTGCAGCTATCGTCCCTGCTACGTGAGTTCCATGACCATGGCCATCGACCCAACTCTGTCCAGGGACAAAACTGATGCCGCCGAGCAGATTCCCCTTCAGATCGTTGTGAGGCCATATTCCCGTATCCAGTACGGCGACATAGATGCCTTTGCCTTTGGTTGCTTCCCAGCATGCCGGAGCCTTCACTCTGCCCACACCCCATGGCACACCGTCAGCCTGGGCTGAAGGTCCTTCTGCCGTAGTCTGAGGTCGCCCTACAGCTAGATCGTCGATCATCCCCCCTTCAGGAGACATCTCGAAGTAGGGGAAATCCAATGCATAGATCTTCCCATCAGGTTCCACTGCTACAATGTTGGGATCATTACTGAGTGTACCAGCCTCTCCATCAGTTAGAGCGGTAAATACCATCGGAAGTTCGTGATCGTTGATATCGAGTGCCATCAAACCTTCGGGATCATCCGGCGGAGCAAAACCTACCGCTTGCTTACCAACATCTACGAACTCCAGTCGTGGACCCACACTCTGCTGGAGTATCTCATTCTTGTCTGTTTCCTTATCCTTCCTCATCTCCTTCTTCTTGAAGGTGATGATATACCGGTTCTTACCGCTTAGTTCTTCTTCCATTTATGCCACCTCTTATTTGTTGTGTCTGTATTCACCAACCACAGCACTCATCTTGAGCAAATCCCTCACATATCTCGGATTTTTTAAACTGTGCTTGTATCAGCAAAATGGCAGTAGATTCCTATAAGATAACACGAAACAGTGTTTAGAAACATTGTTTAGAAACATTGTTTAGAAACATTGTTCAGAAACAGTGTTTAGAAACATATATTCCGAAACTATTAGATAGCACAACGACAGATGCTTTATCAATGACAACAGCATTTCAGATATCCGGAGAGATATTGGAATATATAAAAACATGCAGATGGCTCACGGTCGAAGAGCTTGGCGGGCAGATGGACATTATACAGGAGAAGTTAATTAAAATTCTTGATTTCCTCTCCGAATTCGGGTTTATAGAGTTTGATTCTGACAACACGCGGATCAGAATCGCCGATCTCGGGGAGAGATTTCTCGAACTGCCAGAGATCTAAATCTGTAATTCTTTTGCCTTCCCTGCGAATGTCACCCCTTCCTCGGTTATCTCATAACTGCTACCGTTTATTCTAACAAGTCTCTTTTCAAGCAGCAAATCGAGATATTTTGTCGCAAGATTGAAATTCAGGTTTGCCTTATACACAATCTTCGTTTTGGTTGCGCCACCTGACACCACATCAAGAATCGCAATAATAATATCGAATTTGCTTCTTCGTTTCACGATGCATACCTTCTCTGTAATACTGCGAACTCGAGGCTTCCGGTGGCATTAGGTGTGCCCTCTAACTATTAATATCTATCGCACACCTTGCGCGGATTTCTGATCATTTCGACCCCCTGCACACCGCACACACTCGGTCGCCTGATCGAAATGCCCCCTCGTGATCTTGACCGCATCCGCAATCTTCTTCGCATCCGCTTCCACCCCCCGCTCAGGCATTGCCGCGCGGAGCGCAAGCATTGCCGCCTCCCTGCACACGGCTTCGATCTCCGCA
>QMVM01000137.1 GCA_003661105.1 Methanosarcinales archaeon
CGAAGAGTGCGACGAAGAGTGCGGCAAGCGAAGGTCCCGGCTTCGGAGGCGTATTCGCAGTAGCGGGTCTGCTTGCAATTGCATACCTGCTGCGGCGGCAGGGATAAGAATAGAGAATATAACTAACCGGGGGATGACTTGCATCCCCTAAATCATTTTTTTGGGCAAACAGATAACTGCATTCCACAGATTCTTGACACAGTCACGAACACATCTCGATTAAGAGTTCTTCTCCGCTCATCGTGCCCCTTGCGATGAGCATGTCACCCGCGCAGAGTACTGTTCTTGCGCCGGGGCTGTAAATCCACCGTTCCCCCCGCTTGACTGCCATGATATGCACACCGGTCTCGGTCTCGAGCTTGAGTTCGCCAAGCGACTTCCTGACAACCTCAGAACCCGGTGCGATCTGTAGCTTGGTGACTACTTCATCAGACTCGCGCACGGCAATTGCCATGATCGGATGCGGCTCAATCTCTCGAAGCACCACGTCTGCGATGTCATAAGCCGCGTCAGAGATCGCTTCCGAGGAATTGGCGAGATGCAGGAGTCCTCTGAGTTTATCCACGTCCTCGATATTTTTTGCCGATTCGAGCACCCAGTGCTGGAGTTCGTACTTCATGCCGTCCATCTTATCCTCGATGTAGCGCACCTCCTCTGCGATCTCTTTATTATAAAAAAGCATTGCAGAATATGCAAGCCCGACCGCAAGTTCGGACATGTTCTTCATCTCCACGATCAGGTCAACCGCGCGGTCGAGATCGCCGAGGACACGTTCCGGCTCGACTATGGTTCGTGCGTAACGCTTGCGGGTTGCGCACTCCATGAAGAGCGGCACGCCTTCATCATGCCCGCGTGCAAAGACCACGTCGCCAGCCTTCACAAGCGTGCTGTGATCAGGATCGTATATCCAGTTTTTTCCCCGCCTGATCGCAATCAACCACATACCGGTCTCGGTCTCGAGTTCAATCTCCCCGAGCGACCGTCCTGCCATCGGCGACTCCGGGCTGACCTTTGCACTTGCAATCGTCTCCTCTGCGCCACGTAGGTCAGGTTTCAGTTCGACAGGTATCCCGAGATCGAGGAGCGTGGTCTTTGCGATATCGCCTGCTGCATTTGCGATGTTCTCGGCTGCCGCGCCAACCTGCAGCACACCTGCAAGGACTTCTGCATCCTCAATCCTTCGAGCGCTTAACATCGCTGAAATCATCATGTAATAACCAAGAGTATCCATCTTCTCTTCGAGGCGGATAACCTCCATCGCGATCTCCCGGTCGTCATAGATCACAGCCGAGTATGCAAGATCCATCATCAATTCGGAGGTATCCTTCATATCGATCAAGAGGTCCTTCATACTCCTTGTGCAGTGTTTTAGTTCTTGTGTCATGTTTCTTAGAATATCCTTTCAATAGCAACTATGCGGACGGCTAATGGTTTCGTTGTTGCAGTTATGTTGCAACCCACCACTCACCAGTTCCATAATCAGATGCAGTCCCGGATATCACAGCCTCGTGCGGTATATCCGTATCCTCTTCGGTTGCGTCGTCCATGGTGCTATTTCAGATTCCAGTACTATTGCGGTTACTTAATCCACTCTTCCCATATTAAATCCACCGAGACTGATGATGCCGCACAATCATGACGAGGCGAGTCTGAGTGGGGTTACCCCAATCTCTTCACGGTGACTCCTTCGCCGCAGATGGGGCCGACCGGGAGTAGGCACCATGACTACCTTATATCGTTGCCGCCCAATACTAAAGACAAAAGGGTAACGGACGAATCATGGATCCGATCCACATCTTTGCAGTCTTTGCAATAGTCCTTGCGGTTGGCATCATCGCACAGATGGTTAGCAGACTCACGCGGATGCCGAGCATCGTCTTCTTGCTTGCGGCGGGGATACTGCTTGGGCCGGAATGTGTAGGCTTGATCGATCCGTGGATATATGGCGATGGCTTGAACTTGATCATCACCTTTGCCGTGGTGATCATCGTATTCGATGGCGGTATCAACGTCGATCTCAGGCACATCCGCAGGGTCTCAGGGAGTGTCCTTGCGCTGATCAGCATCGGCGTACTGATCGTCATGATCGGTGGCGCTGTTGCAGCTCATGAACTGACAGGGCTTGACTGGCATTTCGCACTCCTCTTCGGCGCGCTGGTGGCGGCGACAGGTCCGACGGTCATTGTGCCGTTGATGAAGGCGATACGGGCAAATAACCGGGTGCGGAGCATTCTGGAGGTCGAGGGCATATTTAATGATGCGATCAGCATAATTCTTGCTGCCCTTATTTTCGAATGGATCGTGGCACCGTACCCGCACCCGGGATACGGGATTGCCATGTTCCTCATGAGAATTGCGACCGGTGGGGCGGTCGGGCTGGTTGGCGGGCTATTGTGCGTATTCGCACTGCCCAGGATCCATGCCATCACAAGTGAACTGTTAAACATCACTACTATCTCCTTTGTCCTGATCACATACACGATTGCAGAACTGATCTTAAACGAGACCGGAATCTTTGCGGTGGCGGTTGCCGCAATATGCGTAGGCGCGTCAGATATACCGAACAAAAAGGAGATACAGGAGTTCAAAAGCGATTTGTCGATAATTCTACTATCAATAATCTTTGTTCTTCTTGCTGCAATGCTACAATTTGACAGCATCCGATCAATCGGGATAAACGGCGTATTCGTTGCTGCTGCCCTGATCTTCATCGTGAGACCAGTTGCAGTCATTGCATCGACCATCCATTCGCAACTGCGGTGGAAGGAGCGATTGTTCATATCCGCGATAGGACCTAAGGGGGTTGTGCCCGCATCGATGGCGACCTACTTCGCAATCGAACTTGCTGATGCAGAAGCGGGCAGCACCATCATGGGTCTTGTATTTATATGTATCATCATCACAGTAACATTGACTGGCATATCCGCAAGGCCAGTTGCAAGAGCACTTGGGGTGATACCAATGGAGATACTGATTGTCGGAGGCGGCGATGTCGGATGCGCGCTCGCACACCGCCTGATCCGGAGAGGCGAGAACGTGGTTGTGATCGATAAGGATCATGAAAACTGCCGGCGCGTGGAGGAACTCGGAGTGCCTGCGGTAGAGGGGGATGCCGGGGACATGACAGTCCTTGCGAAGGCAGGCATCAAAAATGCCAAATATCTTGTCGCGACCACTGATCAGGACGGCGTGAACCTGCTCGTCTGTCAGGTCGCAAAGAACAAGTTCGGGTTTGGAGGGGATAAACTCGTCGCGCGGGTCAACGACCCGAAGAACCTGTCCACATTCCGCGATCTCGGCATCAGGTCGATGAGTCCGATCACGTCGGCAGCCTCGATTCTGGATAATCTGATCACGCACCCGAGTCTCTTCTCGATGTACGAACTCGGCGAACGGGGCGATATCCTCGAGATGCCGGCATCCAACCCGGAGATGATCGGAATGGCGGTAAGGAATCTCCAGCTTCCTACTGATGTACTGATCGTGCTGATTCGGAGAGGTGATGCAACGCTGATCCCGCACGGCGATCTGGTCATCGAGAGCGGGGATCGGGTCACGTTCATGGGCGCGAGGGATGCTGTTAGAAAGGCGGTCGATCTGTTCCGGTAGGTGTGTATTAGTGATGTGACGTACCCGATCTCGCGTCAGGTCATCTCAATGACCCTTTTTCCTTTCCTCATCGGGACGATCTCATGTCGCTCACCCTCAAACGTCCTTGTAAGTTCTCGCCCGTCCTGCAGGTGGTCGAGAAGCAGTGCCAGCGCAGCCACCTCTGAATGGGGCTGGCTTCCTGCTGCAACATTCAGATCCGCGAGATCGTATATGGCCGGTGGTACCTTTTCAGCGCCGACGATGATCATGAGATCGCGGTTTTGCATCTCAGATGCCACATCAGGCAGATTCAAGCCGTACATCGTGAGATGCACAACCATGCCGCCCTCTGCCTTCCACTGCTTGATCGCCTCCCTCCAGTTGACATCGATCTCGACAAAGAAGTCCCCGCCCCATGCCCGCGTCACGTCATCTATGCTCTCCTTGATCTTTCGGTCATCTGCCGCAAGGAGCATTCCGGAAGCGCCAAGCGCACGCGCGGTCAAGCCTACATGCGTGGTTATGCGCTTGTCCCGCACCGGGCGGTGTCCGATCCGCAGTACAACGAGTTTCATGATGGGGGTTCTATGAGGGTGAGGGAAATTCGAAACTTTCCGGATTCATACTATAGATGGCAACTTTACATAATGTTGCTCATACTGGTATGCCGCGCCTCGGTTCGTGCGTTACAAGTGTCGGATGCTTAAATCTGACAGTTGAGCGTTTTTTACGTATCTGTCTCTCAACGGTACGCATCGAGTCCTGGCTCAATGATTCCATGCCGCATATATGACATCGAACCCCATGTAGCTGTGTAACACGAACCCGCTTACCCTCAACAACTGTGTCAACCACTATGTCATCAATATGTTCAAATTGCGCGCCACATTCACATCCTTCCATGACCACTGCGCATCCCGCATCCCGTCTCGATACGATCTCATCGTCAGTCCTCACAGGAACATTTACTGTCACGCCCTGTTTGCATAGTGGATATTTTTTCTCCATATTTATTCCTCGAATGCTGTATCACAACCACGATTATTCCATCTGATTGATGTGTGAGCGCATATACAACCCGCATCGGTCTATTTGGCGGTATTGTTCCGAACGCATCATAACGGTTTGGATGGCTTCGATCCGATGTGTACCTGCCAGGCAACAGCACAGTCTTAATCTCGCACTCTTCTATGCGATGTCCACGCTGCTTGATGTGCTGCCATGCAATAAAATATTTTTCACCAAATACAAGTCTCCAGACGCACTGTTTGAGTGCTGGCTGTTCGAGTTGTATGTCCGATTTTATCTAATCTTTGCCAATTCGAGTTACGCCGGGGTTGGGATTCGAACCCAAGTGTTCCAAGGGAACAACAGGTCTCGAGCCTGCCGCGTTAGTCCGCTCTGCCACCCCGGCAGTATGAACTGTATCAGTGGCGGGGTGTTACATTACGGTGACGACCATATTTAATATATATGGTTCAGGTGGGTGAGGTGTGTGCATTCGTACACAAAAATCCCAAAAACCGGGATTCGTTTTTTCATTCTCATTCCACCACACGAACCATGGTCAGGTTGGTGGGGCCCATTGAACAATGACACCGATGGTGATGGACTGGACGATTTCAGCGAGCTTAATAATGGCACAGACCCGCTGAATGGTGATACGGGGGGCAACGGATTGAATGATTCCGAAGACCCCTATTCCTTTGCACCAAATGTGAATCGGATATGGGTTGCCTATGATCCTGCTAATGACACCCAACAGCTTATTGAAAACATACCGGACTCGAAGTGGGTTTTATGTTCTTCGCACTGCTTAGAGCTGCGTACATGGCACTGCGGCGCAACCATGGGTCCAAGATCGTTTTCCGTATCGATGGCTTCGCTGCTATTGCGCAGACCTGTGATCCCGGTCAGTTTCTTATGCGAGAATATAAAATATCTGCTATCCGAGCCAGTCTTTTAGCAGGCAGTTCTTCGGGACGTTTATTCAGCACATCATCAGGCAGCTCCAAACCTCTAATATCAGTAAACGCGCCAATCGAATTCTTTAGTTTCTTTCTGCGCTGAGAGAATATCGCAGTCAGGAATTTAGAAAAGAAATCATAATCCAGCACCTCGTATTCGGGCGCACGCGGGGTTACGCGCACGATTGCCGACCGCACACCCGGCTCTGGCGAGAATGCTTCCGGTGGCACTATCTCGAG
>QMVM01000138.1 GCA_003661105.1 Methanosarcinales archaeon
CCGATGCCACATAACTCTTTCATATCCGAATTCTGTTCGTATATTATTCCATTTTGGGGGCATATCCAAACTCGATTATATATACCTGAACAGTTTTCAAATTTCCCCCTACAACTTAAAATCGACCTCAACAGTCTCCTTCAGCATCTCCTTAAACCCCCCTCATTTTAAGTGTCTTCCTGGACTTTTCAGTTAAATTCAGGTTCCAAATCTTCACCTGGCGTCACAATCTGATCTGAACTCGCCCCACTCGTTCCAGATCATGCAGAAATTCATCTGCTCCATGCCACACATTCTTACGGTCAGATAGCTCCTGAAGACGCCACTCCAGATATGCCAGAACACACACAAAGATATACACTCTGACCCGCCGCTCGAGCCTGTGACGTACAGGTTCTAGCTCCTCTGAAGTCTTCAGTGTTCGGAAGACCTATCTCCACAAAATCCTTCTCGAAATAGGCTTTCACAACCTCATCAGGCGAAAGTGATTCATCAGTGGAGAACAGAAGATATTTGCCGTGCGAACGTTCGGCTGCTGCAATCTCCTGGCTCTTATACTTCCATTCGATACGAGGACCGTTCTTTTTTCTGAGACTTTTTATTATCTTCTGGAATGGGATCGGAAAACAACAGAGAGCAGCTGATGCCAAAGAAGAGCACTGATGTGAGGTTATAAGCGACCGTTTCTGCCTCTCCCGGCTTGAGTGGATGCATCTTGCGCCACTGTCGGTGGAAGGTATCATCGATCGCTTGCGTAAAATCGCGAATCTGCCTGATGTCCTCGTCGTCGTAGCATACAAAGTCCATGGCTGTTAAAAATGAGTTTCTGGTGAGATCAGCGATCTTAAGATCCATAAGTCACCCCTGCGCACCCCCAGTCATCATCTCCAGGTGATCTGATCAGCGATTATACGTGTTCATCCGTATCGGTCTGTGTTTTTGATTCGTCAGTATCTGCTATACTTATGCCCCCGCGATCGCAACTGTTGTTAGCCATCACCTCTATGTCACTTTTGAACCCAACAGATAAAATGTTTACGCGCTCCGCAAGCCAATCCGAGCACTGTGCAAACCCGGTATCTGCGCCAATGATTCAAACATCCAGATTCTCGACTTCCCTTGCATGCTTCTCGATAAACGCCCGTCTCGGCTCGACAGCATCCCCCATCAGTATCGTGAACATTCGGTCAGCCTCCATCGCGTCCTCGATTCGAACCTGAAGCATCGTCCGCGTCTCAGGATCCATCGTCGTCTCCCAGAGCTGCGACGGGTTCATCTCGCCAAGACCCTTGTACCGCTGCACCGTGACGCCATTCTCTCCCATCTCCGCCCGTACCGCATCCAGTTCCTCATCAGTGAACGCATACCGCCTGACCTTCCCCTTCTTGACCTGATATAGTGGCGGCTGCGCGATGTAGACGTAGCCCGCCTCGATCAATTCGGGCATGTAACGGTACAGAAACGTCAAAAGCAGCGTTCTGATATGAGACCCATCAACATCAGCATCTGTCATAATTGATATTTTATGATATCTCGCCTTATTAATATCAAGTTCCTCTCCGATCCCGGTCCCAAACGCAGTGATCATCGTCCTGATCTCGTTGTTGCGCAGGATTTTATGGAGTCTCGCTTTCTCAACATTCAAAATCTTACCTCTGAGCGGCAGAATCGCCTGAAACTTCCGATCTCTTCCCTGCTTCGCAGAACCACCAGCGCTGTCACCTTCGACTAGGTATATCTCGCTTTTTGCCGGGTCTCGCTCTGAGCAGTCTGCAAGTTTGCCAGGGAGATTCGATGTTTCGAGCGCGCTTTTGCGTCTTGTCGATTCTCTTGCTTTTTTAGCAGCTTCCCACGCCTCCGCTGCCTCTAACATTTTGTCTATAATCTTTTTTGCTGTTTTTGGATTTTCTTCAAGGAAATCAGTAACCCCTTCTCCAACGAGCGACTGAACTAGCCCTTTTACATCGGTATTTCCAAGTTTCATCTTGGTCTGACCCTCGAACTGCGGGTTCGCAAGTTTCAGGCTGATTACTGTGGTCAGACCCTCAAGCGTGTCCCTTCCACTGATCTTGCGGTTCTTTGCGAGATTGTTCGCTTTCGCATACTTGTTGATCGACATCGTGATTGCAGCTTTGAAGCCGCTCAGATGTGTCCCACCCTCCACCGTGTTGATGCTGTTCACGAACGAGAGGATGTTATCTGCGTATCCCTCGTTGTACTGAATTGCAATCTCAATATCGGTACTGTCCTTTGTTTTCTTGAAGTATGCAGGATCGTGAAGGGTATTTTTATTTTCATTCAGGTACTCGACAAACGACACAATCCCGCCGTCGAACTGGTATGTATCCACCGATGGTGGGTGTGGCTCGCCCCGTTCATCCTTGATTACGATGTACACGCCGCGGTTTAAGTATGCAAGTTCGCGGAGCCGCTTTGAGAGCGTGACAAACGAAAATACCGTCTCCTGAAAGATTCTGGGGTCCGGCTTAAATGTGATCGCGGTTCCTGTGCGGTCGGTATCTCCTATGACCAAGAGATCACCTGTTGGAACTCCCCGCGCATACTCCTGCACATACGCCTTGCCGCCCTTATGTATCTCGACGCGCAGCCACTCCGATAGCGCATTCACGACCGATACGCCAACGCCGTGCAGCCCGCCAGAGACCTTGTACGTGTTCTTGTCGAATTTTCCCCCAGCGTGAAGTGTCGTCATCACGATCTCGACCGCGGGCTTGCCATACTCCTCGATTATGTACACAGGAATGCCCCTGCCATCATCCGATATTGTGGCAGAGCCGTCCCGATCCAATATAACCTCTATCGTGGAGCAGTGCCCTGCCATCGCCTCATCGATGCTGTTATCAACAACCTCGCTTACGAGATGGTGCAGTCCCACAGGTCCGGTGCTTCCGATGTACATCCCGGGTAGGGAGCGCACTGCTTCAAGTCCGTCCAGCACCTGGATGCGCTCTTCGTTTTCCATGATATTGTTATGGCGGTGGAAGGTCGTAAAGTTATTGCAAGAGATGCTGTCGCTTTTTTAAGTGGAATTGCCATGCCTTCGGAGTGCCCCGGGCGATGTGACCAAACTCACACCTGCGGGCAGAGCATCTCAAGCATCCCGCGTAACTCCCTGATGCCGATTTGCCCGGGTGCTGTCGCAGCCCCGACTGAAGTATATGTAAGAGCGGATCCATAGATCGGCGCAATCACCCTTGTGTGCACGCCATACCCCCCCATCCCGATGATACATGCCGGTGCAGGCGCACGTGCGCAATCGAGCGTTAGTTTGAGGAGCGAAAGTGCATCCTCGTACGAATGTGGAGTTGCAGCGAGTTTTGCGATATCTGCGCCAGCGTCGAAACATTCGGATAGGATATTCTGCATCGCGGTCATGTCAGGCGTCTTCGAAAAATCATGATACGAGATGATGACACGTTTTCCCGCCTTCTTTGCCCGATGCACAACCAGATCCCGGTATTCGCTTCTGGTTCGCAGTTCGATATCGATGGCATCGACCATCTCCAGCACAGAGAGTAATATCTCGATTCTCTCCTCTTCGGATCCCTCGAATTTGCCGCCTTCAACGTCAATACGGTTGGTTGCGATGATGGGGATTCTCACGGATTTATTTAACTGTTTAAAGAGCGAATGCAACGAATCGGCTGGATAATCCAGGAGATCGATCCTTATCTCAATTATGTCAGCGCCAACCTTTGCAGCACGGATCGCGTTTCTCAGCGGATCATCCGCAATCGCTGCAACGATCTCAGTCATCATCAACCGCCCCGTCAGCCATCATACACTCCCTAATGAAGCGGCGCACCTTATCAGGTTTTCGCTTTCGATCGGTTTCGACCCCGGACGCAGTATCCACCGCATACGGATGAACCTTTCGTATCGCATCAGCAGCGTTATCCGGCGTAAGCCCGCCGGCAAGAATGATCGGCAGTCTCGAACGCTCGACGATCTCTGCGCTGATTCCCCAGTCGTGTACCTTCCCGGTCCCCCCGCTTCTGGCTCCGCTTTCCCCTCTGCTTTCTTCTCCGCTTCTAGATCTGCTTTTAGCCCCCGTACTGATGCTGGTGCGGCTGCTGATGCTGGTATCAAGCAGTATTGCATCGGCAATTCCAGTCAGGGCATCGATGCGGCTTATTATGTGATCGGAGGTCCCTGCTGGTGCGTCCTCCGGAACTGCAATCGTCTTGATCAGCTTAACGGTCTTTGATATCTCTGCAAGTTCGCTTACAGGCAGGTCGTTATGGATCTGTACGCAAGTTGGGTGCGTCTCCCGTATCAGCGCCATCGCCGAACCGAGATTGTCAGGCATGATGACAAGCACCGAATCCACAAAGACCGGAACCTGTTTGATCAGTTCCTTCGCTGTTTCCGTATCGATCTTCCGTGGCGACCTGACCGGTACGTCTGTGATGAACCCGACCGCATCAGCGCCGCACAAAATGGCGTATGCGAGATCGGCAGGGTTCGTGTTTCCGCAGATTTTTATTCGTGTTCGTGACATAACCGAAACCTTTATATACTCTCATCGTGCCATATATATTACTTTCGGTGAGGCGTATAATTGAAACGACTTGGTATTGTTCAACATCGATTCGGCAGTCTGTTGATCGCGAGGAGCGGTCAGCAAATTCCGGCCATCGGTTCTGCGGTGGTGACTAATACTATGAAGCGGATCGGGACGGTGCGGGAGGTTTTTGGACCGGTAGCCCATCCGTATATCTCCGTTAAAACATATAAAAACATTACTGATTCTGAAGTTCATGAACTTGAGAACAAAAAACTGTATACGGTGTGAGGGATGGAAATGGTAGAACTTGAACGTGTAATCGAACGTCCGGAACGGATAAAGGAGCGGATCAGACAACGGAGGACGCGTGAGCGTGAACAGGAGCGTGAGACTGTTGAGTGCCCTGAGTGTCACAGCCGCGTCCTTGAGCGGGATTATGAGCGTGCTGAACTGGTGTGTAGGTCATGCGGGCTTGTCATCGAGACGAACATCATCGATCAGGGACCTGAATGGAGGGCATTTGATAGCGATCAGCGGCTAAGGAGAGCCAGAGTCGGATCTCCGATGACCTATACGATACACGACAAAGGACTCTCCACCATGATCGACTGGAGAAATCGGGACTCTTACGGTCGGACGATCTCCACAAAGAACCGTGCCCAGTTGTATCGGCTTAGGAAATGGCAGCGCAGGATTCGTGTCAGCAATGCGACCGAGAGAAACCTTGCGTTCGCGCTATCCGAACTCGACCGGATGGCATCCGCGCTCGGACTCCACCAGAATGTGCGGGAGTCAGCTGCCATGGTCTACCGTAAGGCGGTTGAGAAGAACCTGATTCGCGGGAGGAGCATCGAAGGAGTTGCAGCCAGTGCGCTATATGCTGCCTGCCGCCAGTGTTCGGTTCCAAGAACGCTTGACGAGATTGCAGCGGTCTCGAGGGTGAGCCGGAAAGAGATCGGCAGAACCTATCGATTCGTTGCACGGGAGCTTGGCCTGAAACTTCAGCCGACATCACCGATCGACTATATTCCCAGATTCTGCTCCGGTCTTGACCTGGGCGGGGATGTGCAGGCACGCGGCATCACGATACTTAGGTCTGCGGCAGAGAGAGAGCTTACGAGCGGACGCGGACCTACCGGAGTTGCTGCTGCTGCGATATACATAGCATCAATCGAGTGCGATCAGCGCAGGACCCAGAGAGAGGTGGCAGAGGTTGCCGGTGTCACCGAGGTGAC
>QMVM01000139.1 GCA_003661105.1 Methanosarcinales archaeon
ACCCCTCTTTTTGTCATTTCGACCGTAGGGAGAAATCTTTAATGCCTGTATTTTCAGTATGATAAGATTTCTCGCTTTGCTCGAAATGACAGTTTTGGTTAGTTTTCGTTCAGACACTAACTACTAGCTAACCGCGATATCAATCATCCTCGTCTGTGTCGCTATCGTCTCCATCATCGCCGTCATCTATATCGCTATCGCCGTCATCGTCTCCGTCATCATCGCCGTCATCTATATCGCTATCGCCGTCATCGTCTCCATCATCATCGCCGTCACCTATATCGCTATCGTCATCATCGTCGCTATCATCGTCGTCATCTATATCGTCGTCTGTATCACTGTCATCGTCGTCTGTATCTGTGTCGGTATCGCTATCGTCATCATCCCCAGGTATATCATCTGTATCTACTTCAATATACATATCCGCATCTGTATCTATATCAATAGCTGCATCCATATCATCATCCGCATCGTTTGCATCTGAGTCTATATCTGTATCTGTATCGCTATCATCGTTATCGTCTGTAACTGATTCTGACGATGCTGAAGGTGCGTTTGTTGGCATAGCAACATTGATTTCCGTTGGCGCGATTAAATTCCTAATAGACGGTAAATCAAATTCCTCGGGAGGTGATGGCGCTACTTCAGGAGATTGGACTTCTAAACCATGTTCCGGCTCCGTCAGCTCGGTAACCCCGTGGGTATTTTCTGCGTAAATTCCTACTTCCTTTCCTTGTTGACTTCCTAAATAGAGAAGGGTGAGAGATTGGCCATCGTTTTCCAGGCACCAGGCAAATAAGCATCCGCGAATTCCAATCGTAGCAACTGGGGTTTGTATTTTTACCTTGTCAGGAAACCGATGAGAAATGGCTCCTGTGATCATGCGAAATGTTCCTTTGGTGGAAGTTCCAAGAAACTGTCCAAAAGATTTTTGAGGATCAAAGACAAATTTATCAATCACGATCCTGCTGGATGGACCTATGGTGAGAATGGATTTATCAATAAAGAAAATTTGTAATTTCCCATCGATACCAGTCAACAACGTATCTTTTTCGTAAATTGGATTTCCAGTGCTCAGATTTATGGAATCGCCATTCTCGCGTAAAGCTGTTGTTGTGCCATGTTGTATGGCAACACGCCCTACGCTGATTGAAGCCAGGAGAATAGCAGGAATCAAACAGGTGGTGATGCATGCTGAAAATAACGCCAAAAGTAAATTTCGTGAACATGTCATCATTTTAAAACCTTTTTTCCAACATTAAGGTGGTTCTTGCTCGGCTGTAATCATAAATTTCTATGTTGGAATCGTCGTGTGTATAATCAAAAGACAATACGGCCCTGGTTCTTTGCCAGGGAAGGGGCGCGAAGAATTTGACCTTGGTTTTATAGCGCTTATTTTTTCGGGTTTTATTGTACTTACATTGACGATCATCATATTGCCGATCTCTATAATCAAACATAAGGAGGCTTTGAAACCACTTGTTAAAACGGACATAAAATGCCACTGTGGCTACTGGGCCATCATAGGCCTTGATATCTTTCTTGGCCCACTTCCATTCATAGCCCAAATTCCACTGGAACATATATTTCTTTTCACCCCAGTAAATACGTGGCATAATCCCGAAGAACGAATAGACTCCATCTCTCTTCTCATTGTTTGGATAAATTTGATATTGGCATATTGCCGACCATCTAGTCATTAAATTCTCAGA
Source organism: Methanosarcinales archaeon (assembly GCA_003661105.1). Classification (GTDB taxonomy): domain Archaea; phylum Halobacteriota; class Methanosarcinia; order Methanosarcinales; family Methanogasteraceae; genus Methanogaster_A. The sequence continues at coordinate 1,713 of QMVM01000139.1, forward strand.
GTGATGCCAGTCAACTCGTGGTTCCATACCATAAATCTGGGCATACGATTCTGATAAGTAGTCAAGCATGTCAATAGTAAAGGGTATGTATACAGCATATCCCATGGCTTCTTTATACTTAGGGCCAGTAGCCAGCTTCAGGAAATTGATATTGAAATCACTTTTCCGGTCATATAAAGTATTATAAAAGCTAAGGCTATTTTCCCATAAAAATGAACCCTTTAAACCAAAATCCCACTTATGTTTTGCCTTAACATCAACAATAGTGCCCCAGTCAGCAAGTTTTGTTGAATCTGATTTAAGACGTATGGGACCGTCAATAGTATCGATATAATCATCATCAGGAGCAGTATTGACATTGGTGTTGTATTGACGACCGACACCGACGGTCAAATTTATTTTATGCCTATGCTTTTTCTTTTTAATCGCTCGCAGATATTTTTTTGCCGAAGTTTTGATCTCTGGTGAAGGTTTGGTTTCAATTACTTTTTTCAGCTCTTCTTCTGCAAGGGAATAGTTGCCAAGCTTATAATAGGTTATACCAAGTTGAAGCCTGGCCAAAGCATGATTCGGATTGACCATAAGAATTCTATCATAGGCAGCAGATGCACTTTCATAGAATTTTAGTTCCATAGCAACTTTGCCATACAAAAAGTTCAGTTCTGTATCCTCCGGATCATCCATTAATGCCTGCCAAAGCAGATCATACGCTTCATGTGTCTTGTTTTGATGAAGCAAGCTTTTTGCTGTATGATAGGTGGAATTTTCAGTTCCGGCCCAAGAAGGCGTTTCTGTCAGAACACAAAAAATCGATATTAAAAGGATGAGGTAAGGTAATATCGCTGCACGTGTTAGCTTATTGTTTTGCACGGATAATTTTTTTTATTGGGGAATCCTCTCTCGAAGAAAAAATTAACGAATTGTTTAGCACAAACAGATGGTCCTGTCAAAAATTGGGTCTTGATTATTCTGCAGCAGCAACGGAATTTTGCCGGTTCCAGATAGGCGTTGACGATGCGGCCAAGGGAGTCAAGTTCTTCCTTTGTCAGATAATTTTTGGCAATGGGTACATCTGTTTTTAGGATTTTCCCGTTTGGAGTTTTCTCCCAGGAGGTTAGGCCCACATGGTCTTTGCTGCTGTCCGCCCGTTGCATGATGAGTTCGGCGGCAGTGTGGCCGTAGATCGCAAAATGCAGTTTATTCTGTATCTTCACATAGCCCTTGATGGCGAACTCCCGCAACACCTGGGTGGCCCACTGGCGGAATTGGGTTGCCCGAACCGAATTTGCCCGATACCCCACCGAGATGAGTTTTTTGCGTCGTTCCATGGCCCGCATATCAATTATTCTCCGACTCGGTTCTTTGTAGTATCGTTTCAGTCAGCCTTTTGAAATCCATATAACATTTTGTAACGCTTTGGGCGTGGGCACCGATGGCGCCCTCAGCCGGTTTGAGAAAAAATACTGGTTTTCGCGCGTCCTGCGCCATGGGCATAAGACTCTGATAATGACGAATCAGTCCTATGCGATTAGCGTCGTCCTCAGATATTGAATCCGCTGTTTGATCGAGAATATATTTCCAATAAGTCGCCGGAATTCTCTCAACCCATTTCCGGTATGCTTTAACCGGGCGACTTTTTCGCTCTACATGTTGCATAACGATATAACCCGCAGGCATCATTTTGCCGGAGGGAAGTGGAATATTCAGACTGTCCGGTTTTTGTTGCAACCGTTGTTCCCATCCACGGCGCCAGCTTTTCAGAGTAGGCCCAAGATTTTTCAGGCCCTGAAGGGAATACAGATCGGGAGCCAGCGGTGAGATGACGTAATCAGCCGCAATCAAGGCCGAGCGGTTGATGGCTCCAAGATTCGGTCCTACGTCGATTAGCACGATTTCTGCATCCACATCCTTAGCTGCATAGTATATGATGCGGTAAAAGGCCGTGATGGCTCGAAACGCAGCAGAGTCACGGTCCAGACACCGGGGCCAACTATCCGAGAGTTTGTCTTCAAACTGTGACAGCCCGAGATCGCCGGGTATCAGGTGGAGATTGTCCAGAATCCTTTCCGTGTGTGCGGGTGCAATATCGCCGGTTCCTTCCAGGATCGGAGAAATGCATGACAGAACGCTCTTATGATCTACTTTCTCCGGCCATAGCTCTTCCAGCCGCTCCTCTTCCAGAAACATGCTTGAGAGATTGGCCTGCGGGTCCAGGTCGGCGGCCAGCACCCTGTGCCCCTGTTCCGCCATCATCCAGGCAATATGGTAGACCAGCGTGGTTTTACCCACACCGCCCTTGTTATTGAAAAAGGCGATTGTTCTCATGATCCGGCCTCCCGCACTGTTGCAAGAAAATAATTTGGTTCGTTAATGGTGAATTCCGCAGGTGGATTGCCGTTATTTTGCAGAACCGCACGCACTGTGGCTATCCCGCGACCGAACCGATTGACATAAGCAAGGTTCTTCATGGCTTCGGCGATTTTAGGATTCCGGTAATCGTTCTGATTGGGGAAATCAGCGGCAGCACCGTAAAGCCCGCCCGGGTTCTGAATTTCGATCTGATCGGAAAACCAATAAAAATGAATAGGTGCATTAGACTGGTAGTCGCGGTGCATAACCGCATTCATGAGCAACTCGCGAATGGCCCAATCCGGATAAGGAGTTATCTGTTTTTCCCTTAGAGCGGAAACCGGAACCGGGCGGGAAGGAAACAGCGTTTTTATGAATGCATCCAGTTCACGAAGGATTGTAAGCAGATCACCTGTGAACTTGCGTTCGTCCAGAATATCGGATTCCAAGCCGTTCCCTTCGAAGCGAACATACTGGATATAGGCGCCAGGCAGCCAATTTTGTGGCGTTTCCGAAAACAACAGGGCGCCGGCGTTGGTGACACACTGGTTGTGCATATCCCATAACCCCAGAGCGGCCATCTGCTGTAACATGTCACGATCATTTTCTTCGATGATTTCCGGGGCCACGGCGGCCATCCGGTAATCATGGAAGAGGGAATGGACGATTTGATCCTGGCCGCAGCCAAGACATGGCTGTATGTCAAATGTCCTGGCACTGTGCACCCTGCGTTCGGTAAGGATACGTTCTTCCTGTTCAGTAGCGATGCCACGTCGCGGGCTAACCCGTATCCAGACCCGACCACGATAGCGGACCGGCGGCATGTCGGATGGCTTCACTTCCACCACGGCGATATAGCCTTCGGGAAAAGAGCGCTTTTGAACGGTAAGAGCCGGCAGGGGGACAATTTGGCCGGAGTCACGATGGCCGGCAAGATTTTTTAGGAGTTGGTCCGTGATTTCGATACCGGTAACCGCCCCTGTTTTATCTTCTGCACCAATAAACAAATAGCCAGGCTTCCCGTGACCCGGCATGTCGTTGGCAAAGGCGCAGATGGCCTCGCAAAATTTATCTGATTTGTTCGTGGAAACAGTTCGCTCCACATTGTCGGCCTCTGTATCTTTCAGAAGAGCTTTGATTTCTTCATTGGTCAACATGGGATACTCCCCTTGGCAAGCAGCTCTGCCAGTTTGTAATTGACGCTGGTTACGCCGAAATCGGGTTCTCGACCAAATGGCTCGCGCATAAAACGTGAGGTCAGGTCTGCTCTTGACTCTTATGAATTCAAGGCAAGAGCAGACCCCATTTTTGACCCCATTTCGTATATTTCTACACATAACGCCATTATTACCGTGCTGGGGATGATGACCAATGTGATTAAAAGCAATGAGTCGTAATTCTACCACAAACCTTGGGAAAAAGCGCAAACCCCAGCTACGGTGCATCAATATTGTTCTGTGTTTTTTTGCCTCCAATTCATCGAGGCTATTGTACTCGGACTTTTTTTAAAATGGAAATAGTTGATTACACTGAAAAAAGTCTATTTTGTGCCGCCATCCTGAAATAGCTATGATTACGCTGAAAAAAGTCATTTTGCGGTCTTTGGATTTCGACCCCTGGGGACCTAAAAAAATGTATCAAAAAAGCTTATTGAGAATTGATCTCAACTAATAGACATGCTTTCACCTTTC
>QMVM01000140.1 GCA_003661105.1 Methanosarcinales archaeon
GTAGAAATGGGTCGTCCGGGTGGTCAGAGGTTAGGTCAGAGCCCTCAAATACGATTCCGCCATTGTATTGTTCGAGTATGGCAGCATCGCTCTCGTTTAACACTGTGTTCCAGTAGTCGCCTGCCGACCAGATGACTATATCAAACCGGTTCAGATTCTCAATAGTCGGTATGCCTTTCTCTGTTTCGTTCCAGACGACCGTGCAGTAACCATTCTTCAGAAGTACGGTCTCGAACTCATCAGCGCTACATGGTTCATCAGTGGAATAGTCCTCTGTATCGCAGTCATCGATGATCAGGATACCGGATTTGCTGCAGACATAGAGTGTTTGGCTGATGTTGTTGTTTGAGTAATTCGACTCAACGATCTCGCGGACGGGATTTAACATTATGAGAAGATCGAACAGCCCCTCTTCTTTCTGCCATTCCATAGAAACGTTTCTGGTCTGACCACATCCGAGATTGACAGTCTCTCGCCCAAGCAGGTTATCGTCAATCCGGAACTCAACGACGAGGTCATTAACATCGTTTCCGCCCACATTCTCAACCAGAGCCGATATGTCTACGATAGCGTCCCCTATATCAGATGACACCGCCACAGGAATCAGGTCAGGCGCAAGCGTGGCCACTCTGACATTCACCGTTTCTATGTTGTTCAGATAGTTCTGTTCCACAACACTGCAATCGCTGTTTAACTCGACTTTCAGCTCATGTATGCCAGATTCAAGCGCAAGGGTCGGAGCTAAATTGGTGCAGTCATTAGAAGACACATCAACGCTCACAGTCTCCTCTGAGACTCCGTCTACAAGGATATCGATCCTTACACCGGTTGTATCGGAAAGTCCTGTGTTCTCAACCTTAATATTGATGGGATTATTCCCTTCGATGAGGTAATTATATGATATGTCGCCTATCACAAGGTCAGCATTATTCTCATCCGTTAGCATCCAGTCCACAGCATTCCGTATGAACAGGCATTCCGCAGAGTCCAGTGCATCCAGCATGAACGGGATGAAGAGTGTTTTCGTGCCGTTGCCATTATACGCAACGATTGCCGAGCCACCAGTGCGCCACTCAGCCAGTTCAACACCCCCATCAGACGGAGCCAAAGAGTCCGGATAAGGTGACGATGACGCGTTAAACGAGATATTATGCAAAATCCCGGCAAAGAGCGGGTGATTGTGGGTTACAGTCATAGGGATCTCGCTATCCGAAAGAGCGATATCATCCTGGAAGATGGAGTGTGCAACGTTTTTCATAAAATCATCACACCCATGGCCAAAAGCGATGTCGGGCCCTTCCAGAACAAGTCTTCCACCGTTCCCTGTGTAGTTCATCATGAGATCCGAGCTCTCCTTGTCGACATTGTCACCACCGTAGTTCCCGGTACTCCAGATCACCATGTCAAACCGCTCCATATATAGTAGTGTTGGAAGACCGCTCACCGACTTATCCCACAGACTCACATAACAGCCATCATCGCTCAGTGTCTCTCGGTAACGCTCTGGTTTGCTTCCCTCCTGCTCTGAAATCACAATCAGATGCGAACCAACATATCCGGTAACAGAAAAAACATGCGAATCTGACGACGTGCAGAAACCGGCAGAATCACATACAGTGATGTTAAACGTATAATCGCCAGAATCATTGGTGCCAGTGTATGTTCCTGCAAGGACGGACCGATCACCTGTTCTCGACAACGTTACCAGCGGCATCACAAAAACATCTCCTGAAGGGTTCTTCACCGTGATGTTTCCGGAAACTGCGCTCAGGTCAGTCACCTCCACCACAATCAATGCAGGCTCGTTTACAATAAGACTCTCATCAAAGGTTGCATCAGATAAGATGGGGGGATCATTATCATGGATGGCAAACGCTCCCTCCTGGACAGAGACGCCTCCTTCAAAACTTGCAACAGCCCTCAACAGCATGGTTCCCGGATGCCTGTTCGCAACCCATGATAGATCAAACGCAGTGGTTGAACCTGCACCCACTACCCTCCTATCACTCTCCACAGAACCGACCAGAGCCTCATCATCCAATATCTGCACCTCAAGCATCACCTCATAGTCAGAATCGCCAACATTTTCAAAAACAACAGAGATGGGCAAGGTGTCATTAAAAGTTACCTGCTCCGGAAGAGTCATATCGTTGATGACCCCATTTTCCGGGTTAACAACAACATAAAAATCTCTGCCAAACTCTGTTACATTTCCCTGCATATCCACGATCTTGATACTCAGATCATACTTGCCGAGCTTGGCAGTCTCTGCAAACACACAACTCCGGAGATAAGTGGTTGTGCCAGTGAAATCCAGCAAGAACTCACTACCATCGGGATCACTAACTATCCCGTCGATACTCGCAACGTTTTCAAACGTTGCATTAACAATGATCGGGACAGGTTCGTTCCTGTACACCACATCAGGGAACGAAAGACGGTATTCAAGCAACTTGTTCACATTCGGAAGGATAAAACCACCAGCATCGATCAAGCCAGCACCGTACCTCACATCCTTCCCTGGCTCCCCAAGATCCCTACAGGTACACTCACGATGTACTTCACATCCACAGGCGCAAGATCGGGGCTTGACTGCAACAACATGGCAACAGCGCCCGCAACATGCGGAGCTGCCATACTCGTCCCGCTATTCGACGCATAACCCCCACCCGGCACAGAAGAATTGATATTCATACCAGGAGCGACAACATCCGGCTTGATCGTGCCATTAACATAGCCGCCGCTCGAAAAACACGCCCAATTATCGCTCTTGTCAACAGCACCAACAGAGATGGCATCAGGTGAATCCCCGGGCGTCCCCACACCAACATACCCATTGCACAAACTATCCGGACAACCGGACCCACAATTACCAACCGCAACCACCACAACCACTCCGGCATCAACCGCATCCCTGATCGCGGAAAGCATCGGAGAATCAAGATCCGAATAAGGGCTGCCCAGACTCATACTGATAACACCCGCACCATCATCGGTAGCAGCATCGCCATCCGGATCAACAACCCAATTGATCGCCTCAATGATGCTGATGTCATCTCCGTAACCGGTGTCATTCAAGACCTTCGCATTGATGAGCAATGCACCAGGCGCAACGCCAGCAGCAATACCAGCACAATGCGTACCATGTCCATGCACATCATAAGCATAACCCTCGCCAGTGAACGTTCTGTTCAGAACAATCTTTCCCTGAAGCGCCGGATGCGCCTGATCAATCCCTGTATCGAAGATGGCTATCCTCACGCCCGAACCCGTGTAACCCATCTCCCACATCACCGGTGCATTGATCCAGGGCACACTATCCTGCAGAAGAGCACGATACACCCTGTTTGGAGAGATGGTCTTCACAGAAGAATCCCCTGTAATCTCCCTGATCCGGTCTGCCGGAATATCAACAACGATAACATCCCCGATCCGGTGTTTTCCCATAACCACACCGCCTTTCCCCATAAGCGAAGATGCCACCTCATCAAGGTCTTCTTCCTCTTTAAGCTGCACGAGAACAGTGACATCCTCTCCCGGACGCTCAAGCATCTGTACACGAAGATCCTTGCTGATCTTCTGTGTGGCCAGATCGGTTTGACTGTAATTGGCAGAAACAGAACATGCAGAGATGCCCAACAAAAACACCATGACCGAAGTTACAGCCAACAGAGCGATGATACGTCTCATATATCACACACATCCGGAGCAGAGAAAACCCCACCAGGGCTTCTTTGTCACCTCTATCTCGCCGTTACTCACATCAACTTCCATCTCAATGCCCATCGAAACCGGAACCAATCCAAGAATCCTTGCCTCTTTCGTTGCTATTACTTCATATACGGGTTCTTGCTCGGCGCTCTTTGGTTCGACGCTCTTCACCTTAAACATCTCAGGCAACATGTCCTGAAGAACCGTGACATTTCCGCCGGCAGAAGTGATGTCTGGCTCAAGCGAGCGAGAAGTCATCGCTATAGAAGCGTTGTGAGGTGCACCGTCGAAACTAAACGACCTGACCTCACCATACACGACTCCGGACGAAACAGAATCGACCGACAGACCGGACGATCTGTGCACGATCCCCACATCAGAAGCAGGAACCGTTGTTCTGCTGAAGTTTACAGGGATCATAACCACCCCATCACAATCTGCAGAGAGATTCTCCACAACTATAGGAACTGAAACCGGTGGCTCCATGGTGGAGAAAACGTGGGAGCTGTTGGTCCTGGCATCCCCTCCGCTCACAAGCCCTGAAGTAATGCTCAGAAACAGAACTGACAGGTAGATCATTATTGCTATGCTTTTCATTCTTAATTCACCTTCTAAATAGTTCAAATATCGGAATCATGTCAGTGGATCTCATAATTCATCCCTCCTTTTAGTCAGCTTCTCTTCCTCAACCAGATATGCGTCCAACCTGCCCTCTGAACGTATGTAATCACCTACATTGTAGGCGCCCTTTTCAGCACTCAATTCATTCAAAATGAAACCACAATCAACCTGGAGACGTTCATATTTATCCGGAAGTTTTGGCGAAGGTTCTTTGTTAATTATTTCGCCTACAATGATATAATCGCAGGGTTTTTTCCTTTTGGGTAAAGGCATAATCTTCTTAGTTTTCTCTTCAGAAAGTTCTGTTTCGATGTTAAGGAAGAAGAACCATAGGGGGATTGTCTTGCCTATCAGGTTTTTTACAAGCGTTTCACCAATGCCATAAGGATGATGGGGCCGTCTGTTACTATACGGAAAGTAAGTCCTCCAATTAGGGGTGAAGAACCAAATTTTGGTTTCGTTCAGCTTTACTTCAACATATGCATCAACTATACAGTCATCGTCACCTTCATCCAATGTGCTTGGTTTGACATCCATAATTTTTGTAGTATATATCCATTCCATTCTTTTTACACCCCTCGATCAGGATATGCAGATGTTATGCTACCTATAGATATAGGTTTATCACTTAAAACAATTTTCAACTTGTATTCGCTATCGGGCACATCCCAAATGATACTATCGCCAACTTTTGCTCCTTTCTCCAATCCTTCAGATATGAAGTCCTTAACCGCTTTATCATTGTCACGTAGGCCGAATTTCTTTTTGATTTGATTGTGATGATCCTCACCAACTATATGTTCCCACCCCCAATTCTCAGATGCGCTCCCCCTCTTCAGCACCGCCACCCTGTCGATCACCTCAACCACTTTCCCACCATCGTCCACAATTTCCGTGATTACATGCGGAGACTTCATCATCCGTAGTAGCTGATGCCTGCCAACAGCATCGCCCAGCGGATCAGCAACTCCGAGCTTCCCGGTGCCCCTGACATAAACAGCCAGTTTCTCAGGGTTAACCTGATCCACATCGATAACCCCTCTTCCAACACCCTTCGAAACAATCTCAACCTCATCTCCGAACCGTCTCGCAAGATTATCGGTAAACTGCTCACCCTTTTCCTCAAATATCTCGGATAACCCTTTCTGCGCGTCGTCGCCCCACCCTATCAGTGCCGTCCTACCGATCTCTGACTCTGCCATCCATTCCGCGGCATCATCCGACATGCCGGCAAGGTTCTTCCCCTACCTAGCTGCTCTTCCTTTCCCAATACCCTCACGAAGCTCCTTTCCTGTCCCGCGATCAACACTCTTCAGAGCCTTATTCCACCCGTCCAGAGCTGGCTGGCTCAGTTCGTCCCAC
>QMVM01000141.1 GCA_003661105.1 Methanosarcinales archaeon
CTGCCGAGAATGTCCCATAGATTACCCCCCTCCAGATCCCCTTTATCCACCCCAAAAAATTCCGCGTGGGCTTTGTTTACGGCACCATACACCTCTGCACCTGCCAGATACCATATCTGCGTATCTATGTTGTCGAGCAGCAATCTCTGTTCTTCGGACTTCCTGTACTCCAGTTGAATCAGGAAGGTCTGTGCAACGATCCCTGTCAAGCCGCCTTCCTTCAACAGTTCGTTGCATATCCTGATTATCTCTTCCTCGGTGTAGCTCTCCTTATCTTCCAGTGCGGCAGCGTCTATCTCTTTAGCGATCAGTTCTCTGGCTGCGTCTATGCCGATACTCTGGGCATACATCCCGGTCAGGTCACTCTTCGCAGTCTTCATCGCAGATATTCACCGCCTCTCCGCATTGCTGTTTTTTGGCAGAAGCAGGACAACAGCCGTAGTATTGTGAAAGCCACTGAACTGTCCCGGCTCCAGACGGATCTCGCCGTAAGTCTCCCAGCCAAGCAGGGGAACACCCGGCAGGACCTTCTTGAAGCGATCCACGCTCTCAGAAAACCTGTCCCCCAGCATCAACTGCCTGTGCGCACAGTCAAAGACGAGGATGCCGGCAAATTCCGAGTACCCTGCATCCTCTGCCGATCGCTTTGCCATCATAATAGCCCCCTCTGCGGCATCGATCTGATTTTCCAGATTACTGCCGTCCATGATGCGGAATATTGCACCCTCCGCGATATCACAGGCGAAATTAAGGGAACCATCTTCGTTTGCACTTGCAGGCCATCGTATCTTATACTCGCCCTCTCTCTCGGTTGCCAGACCAAGCTGGGAATTAGCACAGAATTGCGCAATCTCCGCAGGTGTCTTGAGCTGGTTCACATCGATACCGGCTTTTCTTGCAGTTTCTGCCGTTTCTTCCTTCCATGCTGCCCATGCTGGCATATTATTTATCTCATAAAGCACATTACCTTCAGTCCTTGTTGCTTTCAGTTCTCTGCTTACCGGGGTGTGTCCATGTTTTACGCCGGTAAAAAGAGGCATTTTCGAGGCAAGAAGGCAGACACCGATTGCATCGGTACGGACGCTACTGTCACAGAAGACACAGGTCTTCTCCATCTTGAAATCGTCACCAGCCATGCCCCCAACGATCCTCAGCCCCTTGCCAAAGAGATATGACGCCAGTAACGCAACCCTTTCACCCACACCCGATAAACCATCAGCGATGAGAATAGCGGTCAAGTAGGGATACCCCTTCACCTTGCCAGGCAGCTTTGCTACAACCTCTTTTATTGCTGCTTCCGGGTCTTCCTTTACGCCTTCGGAAATAGCAGTGAAGACCTTGATATCATCCGAGGATAGCAAGCCCACAGCCACATTCTTCTCATTAACGCCATCCTCAGTAAACTCTCCTGCTGTGGAGGCTCCGATCAAAGGTGCATTACCTGTGGCTTCTCTTACCGCATCTACGACTTCCTGATAATCGTACCCGCTCGTTGAGTACACGATTGAAAGATCAACCCGGGCGCTGCCCAATTCCTCTTTCGCCTGCAAGACCGCGTCTGTAGCTGCCAAAGCGTCGTTTTCGCCACCACATAAACCGGTTGCCAATGTTGTCACCATTATATCTACCTTCGCTCACCCTCAACCTCGGTGTACAAATTTGGGGCGTAGCCACTTAAAGGTTACTCAACACTCGTGAGAATCTTTCGGATACCTGCCAATTCCATCCGGTCCGAAAAGATCCCGCCGTGATCCGGTGACCCGGATTATTTTGTTACGGGGTCTACCAGTATCTCCGCGGCGCTGCGTTTGCATCGCTGTGATTGTACACTGGATGTGGATTTAAGGTCACATCGGTCCCGACATCGGAGTGGCAGCCAACACAAGTCCAGTGCCCTCTTGATAGTTCTCTTCCGTGGGCGTTGCCGCATGGATCTATTATGCCGTATGGATGTCCGGCAGGGTATGTGGATGATTGGTTGGACAGGTTGAGATAGAACGACTGGTGGACGTTCTCCCTGCTGAGATTATATCCTGCGGTTACCACGTACTCGACGGCCAAGGGATTGGCGAACAGGTCTGTCGCATCCCCGGTGTATGCGTGGTTTCTGTTCCCGTGACAGCGATCATCATCGCATACCCGCACGGTAACCGCATGTGCATCCTCGATACCGAAGAGCGATGAGTTGTGGCAGAGATGGCATATCTCTGCTCCATCGATCTCGTCGTCGCCGTTAAAATCGAGAGAAACCAGTCTATGTTCACTGCCGTTCTCCCACGTCCCGTTTCCTCCATCCCCCGTCCCGTCCCATACCCAGTCCTTGCCCTCGATCGCTCTGATCGTTGAATTCGATGGATCATACTTGATCCCGCCCACAGAGATGAACGTGGTGTAATTCGCATTATTTGCTGCCCGTTTGTGAGCAACTAGAGTGGTTGTGGATTCGCACAGTTCGGCATACTCTACCGCATGGCACTTCTGGCACTGCACGCCTGCTTCGAATGTGTGCTGCCCCACAAACATCGATATCGTATTCGGCAGTACGAATAATGCAAGCGATACGATTGCGATTGTAAGCAGTGCGATCTTGTTCATCCATATCACCCTTTGCTCAGGTAGTCTCTTGCATGATCGTAGATCGCGGTCTTGTTATCCTTGATCAAATAATGCGCTGTCTGGTTCCTGCCGCTTCTGTATGTGGGGCTTATATGGATCGGTATGTCACCGGTTTCATTGGAATCGCTGTGGCAGTTGGTGCAGTAGATATCCTTTGTGAGGTTATGCTTTCGGTTTATGTCGTAAGTGCAGTTGTCATAAGTGCTGTTGGTGAGGTATCCGTGGCAGATGCAGTTTGCAGAATTGTGAATGCCGGCAGATACGTTTGCAGCCACGCCAGCATGGCATTTGGTACAGAAGTCATCTTTAGTCTTATAAGTAGTATGGCTCGTTGCAAGGAGTGCGTATGCTGTCAGCGAACTCACAAGAATGATTGCCGCTGCGAGCACTGCAATTCTTTTCTTTGTGGCGATCAACTTCGACATATTCAACATCACTATGTCCGCAGCAGTATTTTACCTTTGTGATCTACACCGCGGAAGTTCTTGGAGGGGTAGCGGGAAAAGATTCATTTAAGAATTGTGGGGCGTCAAGGAACATTACAGCCGACCAAACAGTAAACAGGGAAGATACTGACATGCCAGATTTCCACCTCGTCTCCGATTTCGCGCCCCATGGCTCGCAGCCCGCGGCAATCGAGAGTCTCGTCTCAGGACTTGCAAGTGGAAGTCAGTTCCAGACACTTCTTGGCGTCACTGGTTCGGGAAAGACGTTTACGATTGCAAACGTCATCGACAAAGTCCGGAAGCCAACCCTCGTCATCGCCCACAACAAGACGCTTGCCGCCCAACTCTACAACGAGTTTAAGGAGTTCTTCCCTGAAAACAAGGTTGAGTATTTCGTCTCGTATTACGATTATTACCAGCCCGAATCATACATCCCAAAAAAAGACCAGTACATCGAGAAGGACGCCCAGATAAACCCCAAAATCGAGCAGATGCGTCTGTCCACTACCGCGTCACTGCTCTCGCGGGATGATGTGATCGTTGTCGCCTCAGTCTCCTGCATCTACGGTCTCGGAAATCCTGAGAACTTCCAGAAGATGGGGCTTACCTTAAACGTGCACGATAAGATTTGCAGAAACGAGATCCTCTCACAACTGATCGATATCCAGTTCGAGAGAAACGACACCGAACTTGCGCCCGGGCGGGTCCGGGTGAAAGGGGATACGATCGACATCATCCCGATGTACTTTAATAACATCGTTAGAATCGAGATGTTCGGGGACGAGATCGACCGGATCACGGAGATAGAGAAGATGACAGGCAGGAAGATCGAGGAGATGGACTACTTCTATGTCTATCCTGCACGGCACTTCGTCATACCCGAAGAGGAGAAGGCGCGGGCGATTACATCTATCCTCGGGGAACTCGATTCCGTGCTGCCGTCGATGGGGATGTTTGAATCGCACCGACTCAAGCAGCGGACACTCTATGACATCGAGATGATCGAGGAGACCGGATCGTGTAAGGGAATCGAGAACTACTCGCGCCACTTTGACAGGAGAGAAGCTGGAGATAAGCCGTACTGCCTGCTCGATTACTTTCCGGAGGGTTTCCTGATGGTGATCGATGAGAGCCACCAGATGATCCCGCAGATTCACGGGATGTACAAGGGCGACTATTCCAGAAAGAAGACGCTTGTCGATTACGGCTTCCGGCTTCCGTCGGCACTCGACAACCGCCCCTTGCGGTTCGATGAGTTTTATGAGTACATGCAAAATGTCATCTTTGTCTCGGCGACACCCGGTGCGTATGAACTTGAGAAGTCAGGGCAGGTCGTCGAGCAGATCATTCGCCCGACAGGTCTTGTCGATCCGCACGTGGAGGTGCGCCCGATCGAGGGGCAGGCTGCTGACGTGCTCAGTGAAATCGAGAAGACCATCAAGCAGGGGGATCGTGTCCTTATCACGACGCTTACGAAGAGACTTGCAGAGGAACTGACCGAGTACCTCTCACGCATTGGCGTCCGGACCCGGTACCTCCACTCTGATATCAACACGATCGAGCGGACCGAGATCATCCGCCAGCTAAGGCTTGGCAAGTTCGATGTCCTTGTCGGCATCAATCTGCTGCGGGAGGGGCTTGATATCCCCGAGGTCGGGTTTATTGGCATTCTCGATGCTGACAAGGAAGGATTCTTGCGCGATACGAAAAGTCTCATCCAGACGATCGGCAGGGCAGCTAGAAACGTGAAGTCAAGGGTGGTGCTCTACGCGGACAAGATGACCGACTCGATCAGAAAAGCCATCTCCGAGACGGAGCGGAGGCGAAACCTCCAGATCGCTTATAACAGGGAGCATAACATCATCCCGCAGACGATCAAGAAGCCGATCAGGGAGAAGGAGGTCGACCTCACAGACACAAAGCACCTGCCAAAGTCAGAGATCCCGAATCTCATCATCGAACTCGACGCAGAGATGCAGGCGGCTGCTGATGCGCTGGACTTTGAGCGGGCGATCAAGCTAAGGGACGCTGTGAGGAAGTTGAAGGTGCAGGCGGCGGGGTGAGGGTTATTTTTAAGTATCGTGGCAGTTACTGATCACATTGTGTGGGGCGATACGATCTACGTAGCAGCAGGTATACGGCATCTTTGCTGGCTTGCCACAGTGAACATGCTGAAGTATGGTGTGGCACAATCGAAGTATTCAGTGAAAACACTCTGATTTTGTGGAAAGTAGATTCGTGTGATTCGCGGCATTTGTGAATGCGAGAGCATCGGCGCAGCCATCTCTAAGCACCTAATGTCATACCGGCAAGGTTCGTCTACGAGATACGTTCAACTCGAATTACCGAGCCTCAATTTGTAATTACTACTAATTTAGTAATGATTAGTAGTGATTAGTAGTGATTAGTAGTGATTAGTAGTGATTAGTATCCGCTTCTGTCCACACTCATCCTCATGAGCGTACGCCCGCCCCCCGCCGGACTCGCCCCCTCCTTCATGGCGCAGGCACAATGGATGGTGTGCTGATCGCTGCGCTGGTGTTGTTGTGCCTGATGTGTTGAGCAGACGCGCTCGAACGCCATGGACAAGGAGTTTGTTGTTATTTCTGA
>QMVM01000142.1 GCA_003661105.1 Methanosarcinales archaeon
AATGTCCCTGTAAATGTCCCTGTAAATGAGCGGCAGCAGTGGTTTCTAAACCAGCTTGGGGCAAGGAAAAGTGTCAGAGGCGCCGATCTGGCGCATCACTGGAACGTGACGGAAAAAACGGCAAAGAGGGACATTGCAGATTTGAAGAAGCAAGGAATAATTGAATTTACGGGTTCACCGAAAACGGGGAAATATCGCCTTAAGGGGGAAGGAGATGGTACACGAGCGGGGCATAACTGAAGCCAACTTGGAATATGTGACGCTGGCATGGTTCGAAAGCCTCGACTATTTGGTAGTGTATGGTCCCGACATCAGCCCGGGTAGTCCAGTATACGAACGACAGGACTATGATCGGGTCATCTTAGTGGATCGGCTCAGAACCGCACTCGAATCCATCAGCCCGAACCCCCCGATGCAATCGACGAAGCCGTCCGGAAAGTCACACGCACAGAGCCGCCCAGCCGGATCGAGAACAACCGGCGCTTCCATCTCATACCCATACATGGCGTTGATGTCTCATATATGGAGGACGATCGCGAGGTGCATGGCAAAGTCTGACTCCTGGATATCGATGATCCGAACAACAATGATTGGCTTGCCGCCAACCGGTTTACAGTCACCCAGAACCGCAGGAACCGCCGTCCGGACATTATAGTCTTTGTCAACGGCTTGCCCATGGCAATAATCGCGCTCAAGAATCCTGCCGATGAGAACGCAACCATCCGCCACGCATTCAACCAGCTGCAGATATACGAGGTTGATATCCCCGGTCTCTTTTCCTACAACGAATTGCTTGTCATCTCAAGTGGCCCGGAGGCGCGTGCGGGCACACAGGGGGGAGCGGTAAAAGCCTTCTGATGGCGTTCTTTACAGGAAAGGTCATCCGGCATCATGGCAAGGGGATGCCACACTGGTCGTGATCGCCGACTGCGAATAGGAGTCTCTAAAGCAGAAGCTTCAGACCTGGGCGGGCTGGTTGTGATAGGTCGGGTTGCGGATATTATGACGTGTATGTAAAGTGTGTAGAGGTTATGTAACGCATCCAAAAGTTGTTTGGGCATAGAGTTCGAGGACGGTGGAAATTTATATTAGGTAAGTAACAGGAGTATATACAAGGTTAAAAGTCTGTTTAGTGACTTACTATATAAAGGAGGAAAAAATGATGGAAGATTTGGGGGCTTTGAAACATGCCAAGAGATGAACGTCAGACCCGGATAGAATTGATAAATCCTGTGCTCTATGAACGTGGTTGGGTTGACCCCCTGATTCGAGAGGAGAAGACCCCAGGCGGCACAGATATCATCGACGGTAAGCCAGTGAAACGAAGAGGGCGGACGGATTATCTTCTCTGCATTCCTGCCGCCTCTGGCAAATCTCCTCTGGCTGTTGCCGTGATCGAGGCAAAGTCCGAGG
This sequence comes from Methanosarcinales archaeon, assembly GCA_003661105.1. Lineage (GTDB taxonomy): Archaea > Halobacteriota > Methanosarcinia > Methanosarcinales > Methanogasteraceae > Methanogaster_A. The sequence continues at coordinate 1,414 of QMVM01000142.1, forward strand.
ATAAGCTGCCGTCTCTTGGTATTCAGCAGGCAAAGGATTATATGAAAAAATTCAATGTCCCTTTTGCGTTTTCAACCAACGGGAATCTTTATACGGAATATGGGAAGGACACCGGGCAGATAAAGGATAGTCTGTATTTATCGGGTTTCCCCACTCCGGTAGAACTTAAGAAGCGGTATGAAGAGATCAACAACTTTAAACTTGAATCTGAATCTGCAAAGCCATTGTTCATGCCTTACAAAGGTGGAGAGTCGGCGCGATATTATTTCCAGGATGCGGCTATCCGTGCTACGCTGGAAAAAATCGCCAGAGGAGCTAACAGGGCGCTGTTATCACTAGCAACAGGAACCGGAAAGACCATCATCGCTGTGCAGCTTCTCCACAAACTGGCAGAGGCTGGGCAGCTGAAACGAGCCCTGTTTGTCTGCGACCGCGATGAACTTCGGACGCAAGGCATGGCAAAACTCTACAGCACCTTCGGAGATGACGTCCAGGATGTTAAAACGTCGAACCCCCGGATAAACGCGAAAGTTTTGGTTGCGACCTACCAGACGTTGAATGTTACCGCAGAGGATGATGTACCAAGATTCTGGAAGGAACATTACCCCAAGAACTACTTTAGCCATATCATAATCGACGAGTGCCACCGTAGCGCATGGGGGCGGTGGAGCGTTATCCTCACCGACAATCCCGATGCAGTGCAGATCGGTCTTACCGCGACACCACGGACTGTTATAGGCGGAAAGAAAGGGCAGGATGGCAGAAAACAGGACGAAGAGCTCACATCCCACAACATTGAGTATTTTGGCGATCCGGTTTATGAGTACTCCCTCAGTGCCGGGCAGGAAGATGATTATCTGGCAGCATGTGAAGTGATCCGCAGAACTGTTGATCTGGACAAGAAGGAGATCACCAGAGATGATATTGAACAACGCTCGGCTTTTGATCCGTATACCGGAAGAAAGATCAATCCCGAGGAGATAGAAGACCAGTACATTGCAACCGATTACGAAGTCAAGTTGATGCTGGATGATAGGGTGAATGCGATGTGCGAAGACTTGTTCGGGCATCTGCTTGAGACTGGTGGACCTCATCAGAAGACAATTATCTTCTGCGCGAGAGATGTCCATGCCAATCAGGTGATGGGTGCATTGAACAACATCTACGAAAAATGGTGCAGAGAAAACCAATGGGCAGTGAAGGAATGGTATGCGTTCCAGTGTACAGGTAATCCAGGTCTGCGACCATCTGCAAAGAAACTCATCCCAGACCTTCGCGCCTCTAAAAGTTCGCATTTTAATGCCGCTACGGTTGACCTGCTCTCCACAGGCGTGGATATCCCAAACCTGATGAACGTGGTCTTTTTCCGCTATATCGAGTCGCCGATCAGTTTTTACCAGATGGTTGGCAGGGGAACAAGGACTGGCGAGCCGCGGGGCTCCAAACTGATGTTTCGCCTGTACGACTACACCAACGCAACCCGCCTCTTCGGCGAAGAGTTTACGAGCCGCGCCAAGCCTTCAACGAAAGAACCGGAAGGTATCGAGCATCCGCCCACTGAGTATGGCAAAGATGTGCCGAAACGCAGGATCATCCGCGTCGGCGAGGATGAGTTTATTGTAGAGATCGAAGGCGAGGGCAGATCTATTCTCTGCGAGGAAGACGGTAAGGAGGTTTTAGTGCCTCTGGAAGAGTACAAACAGAGATTGGCGGAACGGCTGGTGGACGAAGCGCCAAGCGTTGCAGACCTGCGAGCGAGACGGGTTGCGCAGGATGTGAGGCGCGGCTTGATCTCGCACCGCTCTGGTGGCGAGGGCGCTGCGGCTTATACAGGAACTGGAGGACGAACAAGAGTGCGACCTCTTCGATGTGCTGGCAGAGCTTGGCTATGGGATGCCGCCCAAATCCAGAATGGAGCGAGTAGGGGCATTCACATACAAGAACAAGCAGTGGCTCAGGGAGTTTCCGGAACGGACAAGCAAAGTGCTGGTTTATATTGCCAGCCAGTTTGGAAAAGGCGGAATCGAAGAACTGGAGACTAATACGCTCTTTGATGAAACTGATGTGGTCGCAGGCGGTGGATTTGACGCGCTGGTAGGACTTAATAGGGAACCGGATGTACTGATTCATGAGACGAAGATGAGGTTGCTTGCATGAAAGGAATAAAACCGATGAAAGAGATAATTTTCCTGATCGAGGATGACCCTGAAGGCGGATACAATGCACAGGCTCTGGGGCATTCGATCTTCACGGAAGGAGGAACAACAGAAGAACTGAAGGCGAATATTATGGATGCCGTATGGTGTCATTTTGGTGGATCAGAGTGTTGGGACGAGGTTTTGTGACATGGGCGGTAATAAAATAAAGAAACTGCCGGAGGGGTGGCGATGGATCAAACTGGGCGGAAAAACTGGGATCGCTGATATAGTTAATGGCTCCACTCCTTCCACCGATGCTCCCGAATATTGGGGTGGAGATATATTATGGACAACGCCTTCAGACTTAGGCAATTCCCATTCCATTTATATCGAAAACACAGAACGCAAAATCACGAAGGCTGGTTTAGAAAGTTGTTCTACGACATTATTACCTATTGGGACCGTGTTGCTGACAAGTAGGGCTCCGGTAGGAAACATTGCTATTGCCAAAGAGCCAATTTGCACTAATCAGGGTTTTAAGAGCTTCATGCCAAGAGATGGGGTAAATAGTTTATACCTCTACTTTGCAATCAAAAAAATTGTTCCTAAAATCCAAAAAGCAAGCCATGGAAATACTTTTACAGAAATTACAAAGGAATTAGTTCAAGATTTTGAAATCCCCATGCCCCCCACCCTCGACGATCAGATCAGGATTGCCGGCGAACTGGAACGCAAGATGGTGGAGGTCGAGACGATGAGGCAGGCGGTTAAACAGCAGTTAGAAGCGATAGAAGCACTTCCGGGAGCGATATTGCGGGAAGTATTTGATTTTGAAGAAGATACTTGAAGCACAAACAAAAGAGGCAGCAGTAAATGATAACAGAAGAAGATAAAGATACAATCATACGGTGCGCTAAAAGATACAATGTCGAATCTGTCATCTTATTCGGTTCCTCGACGAGAAACGACATCGAATCCAATGATATCGACATCGGGGTGAAGGGGATCGAACCCCGCCTATTCTTCAAATTCTATACCGAGTTGTTCAAAAGGTTACCAAAGCCGGTCGATCTCGTTGATCTATCCCGAAAGTCGTTATTCAATGACCTTGTAGAAGAGACCGGGGTGCGGATTTATGGATAAACTGCATAAACAGATCCGTGCAGAGGAAGAGAATGTTGAGATTGCGCTTGGTAATCTAAAACAGACTATTGAACGAGAGGAAAAGACCGTTATCGAACTGGCAGCGATCGGCACGTTTCTTCACAATATCTATAATGGTGTAGAAAATATTTTAAAGCAAATTATAGTTGCAAATGGTGGTGAGCTGCCCATGTCAGGTACATGGCACAAAGACCTGTTAAACCTCTCGGTATCCATGGGAATTATTTCAGAGGAGCTATCTGATGAACTCTACAGGTATCTGACGTTCAGACATTTTTTCGTCCATGCTTATGGGTTCATGATCGAGGAGACTCAGCTGGAAGACCTTGTCAATGACATTCCCGAGATTTGGTCGCAATTTCTATCGGAAACAGAAAATTATCTAAAGGAGTAAGATTGGTGACTTTTAAATTATTATGGATAAAATTGGGTCATGGCAAAGAAGATTAACCACAGAGGTTCACAGAGAGTCATTGTTCAACTCTCGTGTCCCTCTGTGCTCTCTGTGGTTTTCCGAACCTAATTCCAGAAGATAATAAAAAGTCTCTATGATTGTTGGAGTCGTTTGAAACATGAGAAAAAAGAACAACAGAAACGGTAAAGTCATCAATTCACAAGCCGCTATGGATAAAGCGGTCAAATCGATCTGTGACATCCTGCGCCGTGATAAGGCGAAGGGTGCACGGCTCTATGTGCCTGAATTGACATGGATGTTCTTCTTGCGGTATCTGGACATTATGGAGGAAAAAGAAGAACGGTGGGCGAAAGCATTGCGCGGAACGTATCACGAACCGATTGAACCGCCATACCGGTGGAGGGACTGGGTTACTGGCGGGAAGCGGCACGAACTCTCAGAAGAACACGGTCTTGGCTCAGTTCTATCCTTCGTGAACGACGAACTCTTTC